>JAYTAT010000182.1:0-12561 GCA_043737315.1 Archangium sp. | reverse complement strand
CGGGTCTGGCGGATGGCGGCGTGCAAGCCGTCGACGCGGTGCCTGAGCTGCACCTCGCTGTTCCGCTGCCCGGGCCTGACGTGGCGCCGCCGCCCCCTGATGGGCCGGCCGTCACCTCGACGCCCGCACGCTCTGAGGTGCTCACGACCGTGGACGCAGGGCTGGGGCCGCCTTCCGTGCTCTCGCTGCACGGCGCAGCGGAAGCCGACCTGGGCCTCTTCCCCACCGGCTTTCCGGAGAACGGCTTCGACGTGATGACCTCGTTTCACCCGGTCATCGGCTTTGCCGTGGGCGACGACTTCGGCATCGACCTGGGCCCCACCTTCCGCTTTCGGCTCATCGACACGCCCGCGTTCAACCGGCAAAGCGACGTCGGCGGTTTTCTGCGCGGCGCCGATTGGGACGAGCTGTCGGACTACGGCCAGATTCTCCAATCGCTGCGCATCGCCAAAGACACGGGCCTCTTTCACCTGCGCCTGGGGCCTGAGCGGAAGAAGACGCTGGGCCTGGGCCATCTGCTGTGGCGCTACAACACGCAGGCAAACCCCGACTACCACCCGGCCAGCGGCACCGCGGTGCTGCGCGCGGGCCCGATTCGCGCTGACTTCTTCGCCTCTGACATTCTGGGTGCGCGGCTCTTCGCGGGCGCCGTGGCGTGGGACATCGGCGGCACGTTTTCCCCCGATGCACAGGTGAAGGATCGCTACGTGCTCGCCTTCGAGCTCGCGCACGATGCCAACCTCGCCGCGCGGCCGTTTCGTCCGGATGCTTCGGTGGCGCCCTTCACGCTGCCCGCGGTCACCTTGCTGCAACTCGATGCGAGCGCGGTCCTGGTGCGCAACGCGGCCATGCGGTGGATGGTGATGGGCGGCGTGGGTAGCCGGAACAACGTGACCGCTGATCTCGGCCTGGTGGTGGGCATGACGCTCGACGCGAACGTCAAAGAGATCGGTTTTTCCACCCGCATCGAGCTGCGCAAGCAGGCCGGCGGCTTCCGCCATGGCTTCTTCGGGCCCGCGTACGAGCTGCAGCGTTTCGTCGACATCGGCTTTCGCGGGGCCTCGTTGGGTCAGGCCGTGTTGCCCGACAGTGGCTCGGGCTTCGGCGAGCTGCGCGTGGGCATCGGCACGAAGGTCAGCTTCGACGCCGCGGCTGAATACTTTTTCTGGAACCGGCTCGATCTCGACGGCGGGCTCTCGCTGGCGCTGCTGGGCGACTGGTTCTTCCTCACCGCGCGCACCACCATCCTGGGGCTGCTCCAGGCGCCGCGTTTCGCGTTCAACGCGGGGCTGCGCTGGCGGTTGTTTCCCAGCTTCTATGTGGTGGGCGATGGCGGCACGGTGTTCTTCCCGCAGGTCGATGGCACCTTGATCCGCGGGGTTTCGTTCTCGGCGGGCGTGGGCGTCGACTTCGAGCGGTGATGTAGGCACCACACTTCACCTTGGGACCCTGGGGGCTTACGTGGCAGCCCCCTCGAAACTGTTCAGGTTCTTTCCAGAACTTGAGCGAATCTGCCCGGTCGCGTTGCGGATAACCCCACCATGAGCGCTTACCGAATTCGCACCGGAGATACGCTGTCAGGCATCGCCCAACGGTACGGAACGTCCGTCACGGCGCTGATGAGCTCGAACCCCTCGATCACCAACAAGAACCTGGTTTACGCAGGGCGCACGCTCAACGTGCCCGGCTCGCGTGACGAGTTCAGCCCGGGGCGGCCTGGCGCTGCCACGCGGCCTTCTTCTTCGCGGCCTTCGCGGCCTTCACGTCCCGCGGCTACAGGCCCGTCGACGCCTTCGCCTGCTCCCTCTTCTCCGGCTCAAGGCAGCAGCGGCCCGGCCGCTTCGGGCTCGAGCAGGCCGTTGGAGCTCGCTCGCCAGTACCTCGGTTGGAACGCACGTGACCTGAAGGTCTCCGGCAACGCCGTCGGCCGCGCGATGCAAGACTGGGTGCCCAACAACGTCAACTGCGCCAACTTCGTCTCTGGCACGTTGATCGCCTCGGGCCAGATTCGGGCAAACCAGGGCAGCGCCGGCGTCTACGCGCTCATGGGCAACCTCGATCGCGACTCGAACTTCCGCCGCGTGTCGCTCAGCCAGGCGCGCCCCGGTGACGTGGTGTCGATGCGCACGCCCGGTGGCCAGCACGTGGTGCTCTTCGCCGGCTGGAAAGACGGCCGCCCGCTCTTCATCGGTTCGAACAACGTGAACCCCGACGGCAGCCAGAGAATCAGCTACTCGCAGATGCGCTACCCCATCATGGCCATCCACCAGCACCGCGACTGAGCTGAGCTGGAAATGCCTGATGGAAAAGCGGCCTCTGCTCCTTCGAGCGGGGGCCGTTTCGTTTCTGTGCTTTCGTCTGCGCTCGTGGCCACCCCCGACGCTCCCAAGACGCCGCAGCTTCGCCTGTTCGCAACCGACGCGCAGCGCAGCCTGCAACTGCAGGTGGTCAACGGGTCGAGCACTCGTGTGGCCGACGTCTACTACGTGTTGCTGCGCTCGAACTGGCGCACCGTGTTCGCGTTCGTGACGCTCGCCTATCTGCTGCTCAACGCGCTCTTCGGGCTCGGCTACTGGCTGCTGGGCGGCGTGCAAAACACCGACGGCGGGTACCTCGACCACTTTTTCTTCAGCGTGCAGACCTTCGGCACCATTGGCTACGGCGCGATGTACCCGCTGGCCAAGTCGACGCAGTGGCTGGTGGTGGTCGAGTCGGTCTGCTCGTTGCTGCTGAGCGCGATGGTGACCGGCCTCGTGTTCGCGAAGTTCGCCCGGCCGACCTCGCGGGTGTTGTGGTCGAAGACCGCGGTCATCTGCGATCGCGAAGGCGCTCCGACGCTCATGTTCCGCATGGCCAACGAGCGGCTCAACCACGTGGTCGAGGCCACGCTGCACGCAGCCATCGTACGCGCGGAGAAGACGATGGAAGGCGAGACCATTCGCCGTGTCATCGACCTGCAGCTGGTGCGCAGCAACAGCCCCACGTTCATCCTCACGTGGACGGCGATGCACACCATCGACCAGAACTCGCCGCTCTACGGGCTGACCCCCGAAGGCCTCGCTCAGCAGCAGGCCGAGATCGTGCTCACGTTGATGGGCCTCGACGACACCATCATGCAGACCATCCACGCGCGCGCTTCGTTCCTCCCTGACGAGGTTTCGTACGGAAAAAAGTATGCCGACGTCATCGGGCAGGTGAATGGCAAGCGGCAGCTCGATTACGGGAAGTTGCACGAGCTGGTTCCGGCGAAGCTCACCTGGTCGCTGATGGGCGTCGATCGCCCGACGGAGAACGAGGTGACTTCAAAGAAGCCCGGCTAACCCAGCACGCGCTGCAGGGCGGCCACCGCTTCTTCGAGGCGCCACGGTTTGACCAGCACCGCGCTGATGCGCAGGCGCTGCCGGGCGGCCTCATCGAGCTCGGAGGCCATGCCGGAAGAGACGATCACCGGCACCTCGGGGCGCAGCTCACGCAGCGAGCGGGTGAACTCTTCGCCGCTCATCTGGGGCATCGAGAGATCGGTCAGCACCGCGTCGAAGCCGGTGGGCGAAGCCTCAAAGGCCTTGAGCGCCTCACGCGGATCGTCGAACACGGTGGTGCGGTAGCCCAGCGTCTCCAGCAACCGCGCCGAGACGCGGGCCATGCCGGGGTGATCGTCGACCAGCATCAGGTGCTGACCTGCACCGGGCCGGCTGAGCTCTTCGGGCGAGGAGCGCAGGTAGACGTGGAAGGCGGTGCCCTTGTCGGGCTCGGTCTCGACCACCACGGCGCCGTCGTGGCCCTGCACGATGCTCTGCACCACCGCCAGGCCCAGGCCGTTGCCGCCCCCGTCGAGGCGGGTGGAGAAGAAAGGCTCGAAGATGCGGCGACGGGTCGTCTCATCCATGCCCACGCCGCTGTCGGCGACGGTGAGGCGCACCCAACGGCCGGTTTCCAGCGGCGGGTGACGCGAGGCGAAGGCGAAGTCGACGTCAGCGGTCTCCAGCGTGACGGTGAGCGTACCGGTGCCGGAAGGCATCGCCTGCAGCGCGTTGGTGCACAGGTTGGTGAGCACCTGGTGGATCTGCCCCGCATCGGCCAGCACGCGCGGCACCCGGGGCGCGACGATCTCACGCAGCGTGATGCCGCCGGCGGTGGGCTCGAGGAGCTTGAGCGTCTCGTGCACCAGCGGGCCCAGCTCGAGCGGCTTGCGCTCTGGAGGGCGGCGGCGGCCGAAGGTGAGCACCTGCTGGGTCAGCTCGCGCCCGCGGCCGGTGGCCTGCAGAATCGCCTGCGCCACCTCGGAGGCCTTGCCGGGCAGACCCTGCAGCCGCTGCGCGTGGGCCACGATGACGGTGAGCAGGTTGTTCACGTCGTGCGCGATGTGTGAGGCGAGGCGGGCGAGCGCTTCGTTCTTCTGAGACTCGGCCATCTGCGCTTCGAGGCTGCGCTGGAGCGCCTCGGCTTCGCGCGCCTGGGTGACGTCGCGGGAGATCGCCGCGAGGCGGTACACGTGACCGCTCTCGTCGAGCAGCGGCACCAGCGCGGTGTTCACCCAGCGCAGGCCCACGGGCAGCGGGAGCTCGTGTTCGAAGACGATGGTGGCCTTCGCGCGCAGGGCCTGGGCCCAGCGCTCTTCAAGTCGTTGCGCGGCCAGCGGTTCGACCACTTCGCCGAGGCTGCGGCCGATAATGTTCTCACGCTGGAGCCCGGTGATCAGCTCGGCTGAGGGGTTCATGTCTTCGCAGACCACGCTGCCGTCGCGCTCGACCCGGTAGAGCACGATGGAGTCGTTGGAGTGCTCGAAGAGATCCTTGAAGCGGCGCTGCGACTCGAGCAGGGCCGACTCGGCGCGGTACCTTTCGGCGCCTTCGAGGGCGAGCGAGACCAGGTCGGCCAGGGCGCCCGCGAACGATTCTTCACCGGGGTGCCATCGGCGTGGGCCTCCGACGTGCTCCAGGCAGAGGGCACCGACCAGCTCGCCGCGCAACCGCAGCGCGACGTCGATGGTGGCGCCGATGCCGGCGGGGCCGAAGAAGGGGCCGACCAGCGACTGGGTGCGCGCGTCGAGGGTGACGTCGGGCACCGAGAGCAGCCGCTGCAGGTGGAGCGCGTCGAAGTAGGGCTGGTGCGCGGTGACTGCAAGCTGCCCGCCCGAAGAGTGCAGGTTCGTGCGCGCGTCGAACATGTCGAGTTGGGTGAAGTTCGCCCGGGTCTCGTCGAGCATCCACACGCTGCAGCGGGCGGCCTGAACCCCGCGCACCGCCGCTTCGTTGATCTCGGCCAGCGCCGCCTTGAGGTCGTTACCGCGGAAGCGCGGACTGCGGGCGAGGCGCATGAGCTCACCTGTGCTCTCGCGCCAGCGGCGTTCGGCCGCTTCACGCTTGGCCGCTTCGGCTCGTTCGCGCTCGAGCCTGACCAGCACGGCCGCGAAACCCGCGAGGTGGGGCCGGAAGAGCCAGTCGTGCGCACCTTCGGCCAGCCAGCGCGCGATGAGCGGCTCTTGATCGAGGTTTCCCAGCGCGAAGAGCGGGGCGTCGAGTTGGGCCTCGTCGAGCAGCCGCCGCCAGGTGGGCGCACTTTGCGCGTCTTCGTCCAGCGAGACTATCAAGCAGAGCAGGGGCGGGCGGGTGGAGAGCACACGTGCTGTCTGAGCCGTTCCGCTCGCACGGATCACCTGGCTGACCCGTGCGGCGCCGCGCAAGACATCAAGTATCCGCGCAGCGTCGGCGTCACTTCCCCCCACGAGGAGCACTTGCTTCGTGTCCGTCATTCCCGACCTTCGATCTACCACCGACGCTGAAGCTGAAACCGACGGAAAAGTGCCCAGCCCATTGCCCGACCCTCAGTTTTCGCCGAGCCTCGTGAGATCGGAAGAGCCTGCGAAACGCTGCCGGGTGGTGTCAAGCAGCAGCCGGCGCGTCTCCAGCCTCGAGCGGCTTTCCAACACGCGGCCCAGGTCGACCACCGCGGCCAGCCCGTTGTCGCCCGCCATGCCGGCGGCGAGCCAGTATTCAGAGCCGGGCAGCAGATCTTCCCCCGCCAGCACGCGCAGCCTTCGTTGCCCATCGGCCATCGGCTTGAGCTCGATCCACTGGGGCACGCCCTTGACCTGGATGACGGGCAGCGTCTTCACGGTGCGCTTGTGGAACGCCTCGAGGCCCGCACCATCGACCACCAGCAGCACGCCGCGCTCGGGCGGCACCACCGCGACCATCACCAGCGCGTCTGTTGGCCCTTCGACCCGGAACCAGTCGGCGGCCGAGAACGGCGCGTCGGGGCGCATGTCGGCCAGCTTGTCGAGCTCGACACGATCGCCTGTCCACCCCAGCACCGCGCGGGTCAACGGCAACGACTGCGCGGTCGACTGCGTGTCGTTGGGCTCGACCTCAGGCAGCGCGTCGGGTGCGAGCGGCTCGAGCACGAGGGTGTAGGGTACCAGTGACTTCTCGCGGCTGGGCCGATTGGCTTCGGTGCAGAACGGCCGCTCGACCACGCGGAAGAACACCTCGCCTGAAGACAGCACAAGCCCATCGACGCGCTCTGCTGCGCCCGGCCCCGAGTCGTCGAGATACAGCTTGCGCATCAACTTCTCGCCGCCGCTGGTGCCGTCGTCTTTGAGCTGCTTCTCGAGCTGCAGCACCTCGACGGCCAGGTTGAGATCCGCCACGCCGCTCAGAGTGAAGCGGTGCGGCCCTGCCTGCACGTTGGCCACATAGAGATCCCGATCGCCTTCACCCGCGGAAGCACCGATGGCGCCTTGAATCGCGGTCGCCAGCGGAATGCGGGTGGCCTGCTGCACCTGGTCATTGGGCTCGACCTCGCGATTCGAGATCACCTCGGCGCCCGACGCATGGAGCAGCTTGACCGCGCCCAAAGCCCCCACGGCAAACACCAGCAGCGCGATGAAGGGTGCCAATGAACGGCGCAGCTTCAGCTGGCGCTCGAACTGATCGAAGTCTTCACGCGACAACATCTTGTCCGACAGCTCGACGGGCATCGGCGTGTAGTCAGCCGGCCTGGTCCCCAGATTCTTCTGCAGCTGCTCGAGCGCGACGCGCATCGCCTCGGCGTCGCGCCACCGTTCATTGGTGCGCTTGGCCATCGCCTTGTCGAGAACTGCCTGGAACGCGGGCGAGATGTCGGCGTCGCGTTTGACGTCCAACACCCGGGGGATGGGGGCCTCGTAGTGCTGGGTGAGGATGCTGATGGGCGTCGGCCCATCGAACGGCTGACGCCCCGAGACGAGCTCGAAGAGCAGGCAGCCCAGAGAATACAAATCACTGCGCGCATCGACGACTTCGCCGCGAATCTGTTCGGGCGACATGTACGCGGGGGTGCCGATGAAGTCGCCGGTGGTCGACTTGCGGCCTTCGGCCTCGTGAAGTTTGGCGATGCCGAAGTCGAGCAGCTTGACCTGGTCGTCACCCGACTTGCGTCTCCGCACCAGCATCACGTTGGCGGGTTTGAGATCGCGGTGAACGATGCCGGCCTCGTGCGCCTCTTGCAGTGACGAGAGGAGCTGCACGCCGATCGCCGCAGCTTGCCCTTCACTGAGCGCGCCGTGGGCCTTGAGCTGCCAGGCGAGATCCTTGCCGGGCACGTATTCCATTGCGATGAACAGGCTGCCGTCTTCCAGCTCGCCCGAGTCGAAGACCTGCACCGTGTTGGGGTGCGAGAGCCGCGCGACGACGCGGGCCTCCTGAAGGAAACGGGCCTTGAGCGCCTTGTCGAGCGCATGATCGGGCCGCATCAGCTTGAGCGCGGCCAACTTGCCCATGCGCACGTGCTCGACCTTGTAGACGGCGCCCATGCCCCCTTCACCCAGCTTCTCGAGCACGCGATAGCGGTTGTCGATCAGCTTCTCTTTGAGCGGCCCATCGAGCGTGTCGGAGTCACCAGACAAGCCGCGCAGATCACCGCCACACGCAGGGCAGTAGTTCGGCTCTCCTTGGAGAAGCTTGCCGCACTGGGGGCAATTGGCGGGAGCGGTGGAGGGCGCGGGCGTGTTCTCGTCTGACGAGGCGGGCCGGTCGAGCGCGGTGTGTCGATCGGGAACCATGCGGGAAACCGTACGCTACCACCTGATCAGGCCTTGCCCGTTTGCTACTTCGAGGGTGAGGCGCCGGCGTTTCCACCCCCTCGAAAGGTGACATTTCCAGAGACGACCGCGTGCTGCTGGGCCGTCTGCCACGCAAGGTTCGGCCACCAGCGGGAAACCCCGGAAGGCTGCCCGGGCTCGAAGCTCTGGCCGGGCTGCGGCGTGGTCACGGCGACCTGCTGCTTCGAGGACTCCACCAGGCTGCGTTCGATGGGCTCGGTCCACGAGTGGTAGGCCAGCGTGTAGAGGCCCCAATGCATCGGCACGAAGGTCTTGCCCTTGAGCCTCTGGTGCGCGGTGACCGCCTGCTCCGGGCCCATGTGCCAGTCGGGCCACGAGCGGTGGTACTGGCCCACCTCGAGCATCGTCACGTCGAAGGGCCCGAACTTCTCGCCGATGTCCTGCAAGGCGGTGAAGAGGCCGGTGTCGCCCGAGAAGTACGCGCGGTGGTGGGGCCCGAGCAGCGCGTAGCCAGACCAGAGCGTGGCGTCTTTGTCGAAGACGTGGCGGCCCGAGGCGTGGCGCACCGGGGTGGAGACGATCTCCAGCCCGCCAATCTTCGTACGATCCCACCAGTCGACCTCGATGATCTTCGAGAGCGGCACGCCCCAGTACTCCAGGTGCGCTCCGACCCCGAGGGGCACGATGAACTTCGTGTCCCACTCTTTCATCGCGATGATGGTGCGGTGGTCGAGGTGGTCGTAGTGATCGTGCGAGATGAGCACCGCGTCGATGCGCGGCAGCTTGCCCAGGGGAATGAGCGGCGCGTAGTAGCGCCTGGGGCCGACCCAGCTCAGCGGTGAGGCGCGCTCGCTCCACACGGGGTCGGTGAGCACCCGAAAGCCATCGAGCTCGATGAGCATCGAGGAATGCCCGAACCAGGTCAGCCGGAGGCCGCTGGGTGGAGCGGTCTCGAAGAGCGAAGGGTCGACGGGCGCGACGTTCACGGGCGCGCTCGGCGACGCGTCGGGGCTCACGTCGAACAGGCCGCTGAGCATCGGCCCCATCAGGTTGACGATGGGCTCGGGGTTCTCGAAGGCCCCCTCTTTCCAGTGCGGGGAGCGCTCCATGCGGGCGCGCCGTTCACCGGTGGCTCGATGGCCCAGGCCCTGCCAGGCGTCGACCAGGGTGAGGCCGAGGGCTATCAGCAGCAGCGCGCCGAACCATTTCACGCCGCGGCGCAGTCGCTGTTTCAGGAGCGGGGCGAAGCTCACGATGGGGCGCGCTCGTGAAGAAGTGCTCGACATCTACAGGCCCGCGGCCGACGCGACCTGAAAGACGATCACCGACACCACCCATGCCGCCACGTACGTGTACACGAGCACGAACAGGGGCCAGCGCCACGAGCGCGTCTCCCTTCGCACCGCGGCCAGCGTGCTCATGCACTGACAGGCGAGCACGAAGAACGCCATCAACGCCAACGCGGTGGCAGGCCCATACGCGGCCGCTCCGGTCGGGCTCTTGGCTTCACGCAGCCGCTCCGCCAGCGGTGCGGTGTCGTCTTCACCACCTTCGATGCCGAAGATGACGCCCATGGTGCCCACCATCAGCTCGCGCGCGCCGAACGAACCAATCAAGCCCACGTTGAGCCGCCAATCGAAACCCGCGGGCCGGGTGACCGGTTCCAGCAGCCGCCCCACGGAAGCCGCGAGGCTGCCATGCATGGCCACCACCCTGGGGGACGCGCCCGGAGGGGCCGAGTGGGTCTCGCCCGGCCCCGGCACCGTGAGCAGCGCCCACAGCACGATCGCCGCGATCAGAATCACGGAGCCCACGTCTTTGACGAACCGTTTGGCCGAGCGCCACGCGACCCGCCCCACCACCGGCGCTTGCGGCAGGCGGTAGGGCGGCATTTCCAGCACGAGGGGCCGCTGCTGCGCGGTGCTCTTCACGGTGCGCCCGAGCACCAGAGACGCGATGAAGCCGGCCACGATGCCCGCGAAGTACAGCCCGACGAACAGCGCACCCTTGAACCACGCCGAGCGGTCCGCGAAGAACGTCGAGATGAGCAGGCCGTAGGTCGGAATGCGCGCCGAACAGGTCATCAACGGCAACACCAGAATGGTGCGCAGCCGCTGACCTGGATCGCGGATGATGCGGGCCGAGTTGATGGCGGGAATGGCGCAGGCGTGCGCGGTGAGCAGCGGCACGAACGAGCGGCCTCCCAGCCCTGCGAAGCGCAGCAGGCGATCGACCAGAAAGGTGCCGCGCGCGAGGTAGCCCGACGCGTCGATGAGCTCCATCACGATGGTGAGGATGACGATCTGCGGCAAGAACGCGAGCACCGTGCCCGCGCCTCCGAGCACGCCGTCGACCAGCAGTGAAGACAGCCAGCCCGTGCCGAGCCACCCTTCGATGCGCCCGCCCAGCGCCTGGTTGACGAGCTCGATGAGCGCCGTGAAGGGCTCGGCGATGAAGAACACCGCTGCGAAGACCGCGGTCATCAGCCCCAGGAAAATCAGCGGCCCCAACACCGGGTGCAGCAACACCGCGTCGAGCCGTTCGGTGCGGCGGCGCACGCGCGCGAACGCCTCCTTCGCGTCGATGCGGGGAATGAGCACCTTGCGCGCGAGCCCCTGCACGTCGAGGTCGCCCGTCGGAGGCGTGCGCCGCTGCCGCCACGCATCGCCCAGCAGCTCGAGCACCTTCTGCTGCAGCCCGGCCTGTCTGGCATTGGTGGCCAGCACCGTGATGCCGAGCTCTTCTTCGAGCGTGCGGGCGTCGAGCTCGAACCCCTGCTGCACCAGCGCATCGTGCTGCGTGGCGATGATCACCAGCGGCACTCCGCAGCGCCGCAGTTCCAGGGTCAAGCGCAGCCCGAGCTCGAGCTGCGTGGCATCGATGACCTGCGCGATGACCAGCGGCTGCGTGGCTTCCTGCGCGAGCTGAAGAAAACGCCGCGCAAGGCCTTCATCGCTGTGCGGATCCGCGTCGCCTTCGACCGAGTACACCCCGGGAAGGTCGACCAGCTCGAGGTGCTCGCCGGTCGGCATTTTCACCTGCGCGTCGACCAGCTCCACCGTGATGCCAGGAAAATTGCCGACCTTCGCGTGACCGCCGGTGACCGCGTTGAAGAGCGAAGACTTGCCCGCATTGGGCCGGCCGATCAGCGCCACCGTGAACGCTGCGTTCACGCCTTCACCTCGTTCTCTTCCCCATGCGCGCCGACTTCCACGTGCCGGGCCAGCTCGCGATCGACCGCCAGCTCAGCGCCCGTCGAGATTCGCACGTGCAAAGGCCCACCCAGTGAAGCCCCGCGCAGCATGGTCACCCGCACGCCTTCAGAGAGCCCGATGGCCCGCAGCCAGGCCGCTTCACCAGGGCTCAGCCGGAGCGCGATGATGGCGGCCGAGCGCTGCGGGGGGATGAGGTCGAGGGACGTCACGGCCCCACGAGCCTTAGTGCCCCTCGGCTCTCACCACAATCCGGGAGGTTGGTTTCCGGTTACCGGGCCGTAACTCCCCGCTGCCGGGGATGGAGGTGTCAGACGCGCCGGGAAATTCTCCCCTCGTATTTCAGGTGGGCACGCAGTGCAGGAGGCCGCACGATGGAGCTCTTTGCGTCGTTGATCGCCGGTGACTTGTTGGTCGAAGCGCGTGGTTCAGCGGCAAGGTTGCGGCTCGATTGGACGGGCAAGAGCAACGCGCGCAGGCCGGCGGTGATGCTGGCGCCGTACCTCGAGGCGGTGCTCGAGCGCGCGAAGAACACGCACTGCGCCATCGAGCTGCACTTCGAGCAGCTGGAGTTCTTCAACTCCTCCACGCTGGGCGCGGTGATCAAGTTCATCCGCGAGACGAGGGAAGAGGGCGTCACCATCAGCCTCATCTTCGACGGCGATCAGCGGTGGCAGGCGCTCAGCTTCGAGGCCTTGAAGGCCTTCGAGTTGACCGACGGTCTGGTGCAGGTTCGCCCCGCGATTCAGTAATCGCGGCGCCGCTGGAGTAAGAGCCGCGCATGGCTCTTCGCGCGCTGCTCGTCACCCTCGTCGCCAGCTTCCTCGGAGCGGGGTGTGCGTGCGGGCCCACGGCTGG
The DNA here is from genome assembly GCA_043737315.1 of Archangium sp. GTDB lineage: Bacteria > Myxococcota > Myxococcia > Myxococcales > Myxococcaceae > Archangium_A. The sequence continues at coordinate 450 of JAYTAT010000182.1, read as the reverse complement.
GGCCGATGGCGGCGTGGATGCGGGCACCGAAGAAGATGCCTCGGTCGACGCGGGGCGGCCTGATGCGGGGCGCGCCGATGCGGGGGTCGATGCGGGTCAGCCCGACGCAGGCGAGATCGACGCAGGCCCGGGTGATGGCGGCTGCACGTATCGGCTCTCGGCAGTGGCAGCTCCGTGGACGACCGGGCGGCCGCTCTCGCTCGAGCTCGAAGACCTCAACGGTGACGGTCACCTCGACTTCATCGTGGCGACCACCAGCACGCTCGAGGTTCGGCTCAACGACGGTCGGGGTACGCCCCTCGCGCCGGGGGTGCAGGGGCCGCTGACGCCGCTGACCCTGGTGGTGAACGACGTCGATGGTGATGGCTTGCTCGACGTGGTGTCCGTCGACGTGTCGGGCACGTTGACCGTGCTCAAAGGTGACGGTGATGGCGGGCTGAGCCTGCACGC
>JAYTAT010000181.1:0-5166 GCA_043737315.1 Archangium sp. | reverse complement strand
CCAAGGCGCTGCTGCTGCCGGCCCGCGACGGCGCGTTGATCACCGCGGTCAACGAAGGCAGCCCCGCGCAGAAGGCCGGGCTCAAGGAAGAAGACGTGGTGCTGGCGATCGACGGCGAGAAGGTCAACTCGTCGACCACGCTGACCCGCATCATCGCGCTCAAGCGGCCCGACGCCACCGTGGCGCTCTCGGTGGTGCGCTCGGGCAAGGCCGCCGAGGTGAAGGTGAAGCTGGGCATGCGGCCCGATCTGGAAAACCTGGGTGAGCTCAGGAAGCCGGAGTCTGCGCCCAGCGATTCGCACCGCATCGGGCTCGCGTTTCAGGACATCGATCCCCGCATGGCCGAAGCCACCGGGCTGCCGAAGCTGGGCGCGCTGGTGATCGAGGTCTCGCCCGGCTCGGCTGCCGACGAAGCGGGGCTGCACCGCGGCATGGCGGTGGTCGAGCTCAACCGCAAGCCGGTGAAGAGCCGCGATGAGCTGATGGCCGCCCTCAAGGGGCTGGCGCCGGGGGCCGTCGCTCTCTTCCGCGTCGCGCTGCCGGGGTCTGGCGGCAAGAGCCTCATCGCGCTCGAGGTGCCCTGAGTCAGGGCACCTGGAACGTACGGAATCAGGACGATAGGTGCGCGCATGTCCGCGATGGAGTGGGGTGGGCGTGCACCACCTTTGAAACGAAACACCCGCGTCTGTGTTCCTAAGGTGCCGTCGCAGCGCATGCGGCGGCTGGCCCCCGCTTTGCTCCGCTTAGAGACAGGAGACGCAATGAGCAACCAACCGAAGGACACGAAAGTCGTGGTGCTGGCGGATCGAATGCATCCCCAGCCTGCGCTTTTGCCCGTCACCCGGCTCGTTTCGCGTCCTTTCGTACGCATCGTGGATGGTCGCCTGGCCACGGTGTTCGAGCTCGCTCGCTCGGCTGCGTGACATTTTCTGCACAGTGACGTCGGAGGCCGCTCGCATGTATTGCTGAGCGGCTTTTTCATGTCTGCTGGTGTGGGCAGAACATAGGGTCACATGAGGTAGTGTCACGCTTGCTCGTGACCATGCCCACATGGTACGCGGACCGCGTTCCGAGGCCGATTTTCCGGCTCCGGAGCGATTTTCGGTCAACTCCAGAGGGGCGCGAAAAACCCATGCGGATCAAGCGGCTCGACATCACCGGCTTCAAGTCGTTCATGGACCGCGTCGTCATCAGCTTCGACGACGGCGTCACCGGCGTGGTGGGACCCAACGGCTGCGGCAAATCCAACGTCGTCGACGCCATTCGATGGGTGATGGGCGAGCAGTCCGCCAAGAACCTGCGCGGCCGCGGCATGGAAGACGTCATCTTCAACGGCTCTGAGACCCACGCCCCGCTGTCGATGGCCGAGGTCACGCTCACCTTCAAGGTGGGGCCTGAAGACACGTTGCCCGAGACGCTCGCGGGTCTGCCCGAGGTCTCGGTGACGCGCCGGCTGTTCCGCTCGGGCGAATCTGAGTACCAGATCAACAAGACCACCACGCGCCTGCTCGACATCACCGAGCTCTTTCTGGGCACGGGCGTCGGCACGCGCGCGTATTCGATCATCGAGCAGGGCCGCGTCGGGCAGATCGTCTCGTCGCGCCCCGAAGATCGCCGCTCGATCATCGAAGAGGCCGCAGGCGTCACGAAGTACAAGGCCCGCCGCCGCGCCGCCGAACGGAAGATGGAATACACGCAGCAGAACCTGCTGCGCGTCAACGACGTGGTCTCCGAGTTGGAGAAGCGCCTCGACTCGCTCGAGCGCCAGGCCAAGAAGGCCGAGAAGTACAAACGCCTCAAGGGCGAGATGCGCGAGATCGAGCTGCACCACAGCTCGCACCGCTGGCTCGAGCTGCAGGCCTCACGCAAGGTGCTCGAGGCCCAGCTCCACGAGCTGACCACCGACGAGCGCGCCACCTACGACCGCGTGAAGTCGCTGGAAGAAGACATCTCGCTGCGCCGCCAGTCGCTCGAGGGTGAGACCGCCGTGCTGGATCAGCTCAGCGCCGACATGTTCGCCATCGAGAGCCAGGTGCAGCTCGACGCGCAGAGCATCGCGCACTGGCAGGAAGATCTGTCGGCCACCACCGCGCGCGTGGCGCAGGCCGAAGCCGAGCTGGCCCTCGTGCGCATCAAGCAGGCGCAGGCGGTGGCCGAGAAGAAGGAAGGCCTGGCCGAGCTGGAGCGCATGGGCGTGGCCAGCAAAGAAGACGAAGTCAGCCTCACCGTGAAGGAAGAAGAGCTGCGCCGCGCCACCGAGCTGCTGGCCGACGTGGTCACCCGCCTCGACCAGGACAAACGCAGCCTCATGGAGATCGCCACCCGCGTGGCCAACCACGAGTCGAAGCTGCAGGGCCTCGAGCAGCGTCGCACGGAGCTCAACGAGCGCCAGGGGCGCCTCACTGCCGAAGTCGAAGGGCTGCGCGCCGAAGAGGCCCAGCTCGACGCCGCCCGCCGCGAAGTGTTGGATCGGGTCGAGCAGACCCGTCAGCTGTCGATCGAGCTGACCCAGCGCCGCGGAGAAGAAGAGGCGACACTCACCGGCATCCGCGAAGCGTTCCTGGAGAACGAAGTGATGGTGGTGGGGGTGCGCGAGGAGCTGGCCGACAAACGCAGCCGCCTCACCTCACTGCAGGAGATCGCCAGGAACTACGACGGCTTCGATCGGGGCGTGCGCGCCGTGATGACCCGGGCCGGCACCGACCCCCGGCAGGCGGGCGTGTTCGGCCTGGTCTCTGACGTGGTGTCAGCCTCGTCTGAATACGAGCTGGCTGTCGAAGCGGCGCTCGGTGAGCGGCTGCAGCACGTGGTGGTCGAGACGCCAGACAGGGCGTACGAGCTGCTGCAGTACTTGAAGGCGGGCCAGGAGGGCCGTTCGAGTTTCCTTCCCGTGCCGATGGATGCAGCTGAGGTGTTGCCTGCACTCGAGCTGCCCCAGGTGTTGGGCATGGCGGCGTCGGTGGTGCAGGTCTCTGACGAGACCCTGCGGCCGCTGGTCACGCAGCTGCTCTCGGGCGTGGCGTTGGTGGCCGACATCGACACGGCGCGCAGCTGCGCTTCGAGCCACCCCGCGTACACCTTCGTCACCCTGGACGGCGACGTGGTGCGCCCCGGCGGCGTGGTCACCGGCGGCGTGATGGAAGGCCCGGCGGTCGGCGTGCTGCAGAAGAAGCGCGAGATAGGCGACCTCACCGGCGACGTGGTTCGGCTGGAGGAGCGCTACAACGAGCTCATCACCCGGCACTACGCCCTGCAGAAGCAGAGGGGCCAGTCGGAAGGCGTGCTCAAGGGCCTCGAGAAGAACAGCCACGTGGAAGAGGTGCAGCTGGCCGGCCACGAGAAAGATCTGCACTCGACCGGCTCAGGCCTGGTGAAGCTGCGCGACCGCATTGCCGGCGTGCAGACCGAAGTGGAGCAGCTCGAGTCGCAGAAGGGCAGCCTCGAGTTCGAGCTCGAGTCGTCGCGTGGCGAGGTGATGCACGGCCAGACCGATCGTGAGCTGCGTGACGATCGCGTGCGCCTGATGTCGGGCGAGAAGGAGACGCTCGAGGCGAAGCTGTCTTCGCTTTCCACCGAGGTCACCGAGCTCAAGGTGAAGTGCGCGTCGGTCACCGAGCGTGGTGAAGCGGCTCGCCTGCGCGTCGATTCGTTGTCGACCCAGGTCGAGGAACTCACCGAGCGTACCGATCGGCTCTCTTTGAGCTGTGAAGAGGGCAAGGTGCATCTGCTGCAACTCGAGGCCCGCATGGCCGAGACCGCCACCGAACGCGGCGAGCGCCAGGAGCAGCACCGGGTGGCCAAGCTCGAGCTCGACGGGCGCCGCACAGCGCACACGGAGAAGTCGGCGAAGGTCATCGACGACGAGCAGGTGCTTCGCGAGCTGCGCGAGAAGATCGACGGGTTGAGCCAGTCGCTTTCCGGGCTCTCACTCAAGGGCAAGGAGCTGACGCTCGAGCTGGAGCACCTCGTCGGCACCACCGCCGAACGTTTTCAGGTCAACCTGGTCGAGGTTCTGCACCGGTACCACCTCGTGCCCCAGCTCGGCGCCGAGGCGCAGGAGACCCTCAAGGATCTGCGCGGCCAGCTGGAGCGCATGGGTGAGGTGAACGTCAGCGCGATCGAAGAGCACCAGGAGATCAAGGACAGGTTCGCGTTCCTCTCGACGCAGAAGGCCGACCTCGAAGACTCGTTGCGCCAGCTGAGGGACGCGATCGAGAAGATCGATGAGACCAGCCGCCAGCGCTTCAAAGAAACGTTCGACGTGGTCAACGAAAAGTTCCAGGCGGTCTTCCCCCGGCTGTTCGGTGGCGGGCGCGCCTCGTTGATGATGATCCCCGCGGCTCCGGGCGAAGAGCCGGGCGTCGAGATTCTCGCGCAGCCCCCGGGCAAGAAGCTGCAGAGCGTCAACCTGTTCTCGGGTGGCGAGAAGGCGCTGACGGCCGTGGCGTTGATCTTCGCCATCTTCCTCATCAAGCCGACGCCGTTCTGCCTGCTCGACGAAGTCGATGCGCCGCTCGATGAGGCCAACGTCAGCCGCTACAACGAGATGGTGCGCGAGATGAGCAAGGGCTCGCAGTTCATCTTGATCACGCACAACAAGAACACGATGGAGGTCGCCGACACGCTGTACGGCGTCACCATGGAAGAGCCCGGCGTCAGCAAGCTGGTCTCGGTGAACCTGAGGCGCGCGGCGGCAGCGAACAACGACGCTCAAGTGGCCTGAACGAAACTTCAGCTTCCCCGCGGGGGAGAGTGTCGAGGTGATGGTCAGCCGACCAACGCCTCGAGCCAAGCCCGCACCTGAACGAGGTCGGAGATGCTGCCCGGATGATTCAACCGAACGCTGCTCCCCGCAGATCGCACCGTGATCCCCAGCTGAGGGTTCGCTGAATCTTCCACCACCGTTTCGCCCCTCGGAAACCACCGCGCATCGGCCCCGGTTCGCAGCTTCTGCGCGAGGGCAGGCCACCGCTCTGGGGGCACGTGCGCGAACAGCCGCAGCACCGCATCAAGCGAAAATGGTGCCGGCAAACGTTCTCGAGTCAGAGCGCCGATCACCAGGCCCGCTTTGGACGACGGCACGAACAGAACACCATTCAGGCACAGCAAGGCGCGGCCCTTCTCACCACTCGCCTCATCGACGGCATCGAGCAACGTCGACCCGCC
>JAYTAT010000180.1:0-2024 GCA_043737315.1 Archangium sp. | reverse complement strand
CAAGCTGTCAGAGGCGCTCTTCGCGGCGCATCGGGCCGGCACCGTGAGGGCCGCCGCGGGGCGCGCGTCGGATCTTTTCGGCGCAGGCGTCGCGCAATCGCAGATCGGGGAGCACCTCTTTCGAAGAGTGCTCGCGGGAAAATCGGCCCAGGTCTTTGGGAACCCCGACGCGCTCCATTCGTTCAGCTACGCACCCGATGTCGCGCGAGGTCTGGCGGCCCTCGGCAGCACCGACGACGCGCTCGGCCGCGCGTGGATGTTGCCGGTCATGCCGCCGATGTCGAGCCGCGCTTTCTACGACAAGCTCTTCGCGTCGCTCGCGGTCAAGCCGCGGCTCTCAGTCATCTCGCCGTTCATGCTCTCCGCGCTGGGCCTCTTCATGGCCAGCCTGCGCGAGTTGGTCGAGATGAACTACCAGTGGGAGAATGACTTCGTGGTGAACGACGCCCATTTCCGCGCGCGCTTCAAGTTCGGGGCGAGCGCGCTCGATGATGCGCTCCGATCGACGGCCGCCTGGGCGGTTCAAACCTTCGGGCCGAGCGCGGCACCTCACCGGCAAGAGCGCTCATCTCATGCGTGACCGCGCGTTCGAAGAGCTCTGGGCGGACGACCCCGTCGACACGCCCGTGTACTTCGATCCTGCGAAGCTCGCGGGCCTGCCCGAGCCCGCCCGACGATACCTGGCCCACGCCATCGCGCCCGGTGCTCTCGTCGCGACCGCGGTTCGGCTGCGGATGCAGGGCGAAATCAAGTTGAAGGACACCTGGTACCCGTTCGTGGCCGAGCAGGTCATCCGCTGGGGGCGGGGCTTCGTGTGGAGAGCCCGCGCGACGATGAAGGGGTTGCCCGTGACCGGGTCTGATCGCTGGATCGACGGGAAAGGGGCCATGCGCTGGAAGATGCTTGGGCTCATCCCGGTCATGACGGGCGATGGGCCCGACATCTCTCGCGCGGCGCTCGGGCGGGTGCAGGTCGAGGCGCTCTGGCTGCCCACTGTGCTGTTCGCGCCCGACGTCGCGTGGAGTGCTTCCGATACCGCGCACCTGGGCGTCGATCTCCGCCTCGCGGATCACGAGGCACACCTCGATCTTTCCATCGAGCCCAACGGGCGCCTTCGCACCGCCTGCATCGCGCGGTGGGGGAACCCCGACGGAGCCCCCCACGAATTTCGTGAAGTGCCCTTCGGATGCATCGCCTCAGAGGAAAAGACCTTCGCTGGAATCACCATCCCCACCGCTTTGCGTGTCGGTTGGTACTTCGGCTCGGACCGCTTCGAGACCGAAGGGGAGTTTTTTCGCGCAACCGTCGATCACGCTGAGTTTCGATGAGAGCGCTGGTCATCGTGAAGGTCATCCACACGCTGGCGTGGGCGTTCTTCGCGGGGTGCATCGTGGGGCTGCCGATCGCGGCGCTGGCAGGTCAATTTCGCCTCGCGGCCCTGTTCGCCTTCGCGACGCTCGTCGAGATCGTCATTCTGGCGGCGAACGGGTGGCGTTGCCCGCTCACCGACATCGCGGCGCGGTTCACCGACGACCGTCGTGAGAACTTCGACATCTACCTGCCGCGCTGGCTGGCGAAGCACAACAAGGCGCTCTTCGGCACGGTGTTCATCGCGGGTGGGCTCATCGCGCTGGGCGCTGCCGCCCTTCGCTGGCGCTGATGACGGCCCTTCAGACGGTGGAGACGGTTGAGCTGCTCGTCATGACGCCCTCCGATGCGCTCTTCGTGACCGGGGCGGAATGGCGGATTCGCATTCCCGCATCGCTCGTACCCGGAGCGTCGGTCGTACGGTCCCAGTCGACGGAACAGACGCCCCTGAGCTCCCTCGTGGCGACCCGACGCTGCGTCCTTCGCGACGAGGACCCCATCGATAGGCTCGTGCCTCCGTGCGCACTGAATGAGCGTCGTTCTGTCTGAGCTTTCGGTGAGGAGTTCCCCCTTTTGGGGCGGGGTTGATGCCCCGTGCCGTTTGTCGCGCTGGGAAGACTCGGTGGTACCTTTCGCCCACAGATGACGCATTCCCT
>JAYTAT010000179.1:0-5182 GCA_043737315.1 Archangium sp. | reverse complement strand
GCGCCGCACTTGTGACCAACAGAACGGTGACCAGCAATCTCACCGGGGTAGCGAAGAACGGGACGGGCCCAAGCGCAACTAAACCGTGAACTGCCTTGCCCCGCGGTCGGGGTGAGGGGCCGCGCCGAGCACGGCGGCTCATCGGCTGCTCGGCTTGAGCTCGCGCAACTGCCGAGCAGGAGGGTCAATCATCAGGCGCAGCTTACGCGCCTCACCCGCTCGCCCCTGAGAATCGAAGAGCATGAGCAGTTTCCGCCCCGCGAGCACCTTGAGCGACCCGACCTGCAGCAGCGCCCTCAATTCCCTCTCGGCACCTGCCGCGTCACCCGCCTTCGCCAGCGCCTCGGCGAACTGCAGCCGCGCGCCATTCGCCTCTGGGTGCGCAGCCACGTACGGCCGCAACAGGCGCGCAGCCCCCACGTCGTCACCCTCGGCACTCAGCACGCCCGCGAGCCGCACCTGCGCATCGGCGTAACCCTCTCTCAGCGCCAGGGCGACCTCGAGCGCGCGCCGCGACTCGTTGCGACGGCCCGCTTCATCCGCCGCGAGCGCGAAGAGGTAATGGGCTCTTGGATTCTCCGGCGAAAGCGACCGGGCGATGTCGAGCTGCTCGAGGGCCTGCTCCGAAGCGCCCTGTTTGAGCTGCAGCCGACCCAGCTCCACCCGGGCCATGGCCCAGCGGGGATCGCCGGCCACCGCGATCTGCAGCAATGCCAGGGCCGCGCCGTCATCGCCGTTCTGCTCCAGCACCTGCGCCTGATCGAGCGGAGAGGCGGCGAGAATGACGAGGAACGCCAGCATGGGGCCAGACCTACAGCATTCCATCAGGCCGGGCACTTGCCTTCGAGTCGGCCACGGGCCACAAGGCGCGCGAATGCCGCTCGTCAGGAACACAGTGCCGCCGCGTAAAGCCCCCGCATGTCGCCGCCCGATTCACAGCTGCCAGACCCGCCAGGTCCCACCATGGAAGTGAGCGATCGCACCCTCGCCTCCCTCGGCTTCGACGACATCCGCACGGCGCTCGCCGGTCGATGCCGCACCGAAGTCGGTCAAGAGCGCGCCCGCGCTCGCGGCTTTCTGCAAACGCGTGACGAGGTGCAGGCCTCGCTCACCCTCTCTGAAGAAGCCCGCGCGCTGAAGGCCGAGCCGATCACCTTGCCCATCACCGGCATCGTCGACGTGCGCACTTCGATCGATCGCGCCTCCAAGAGCGGCATGCTGGAGCCCAGAGAGCTCATGAACATCTGCCAGGTGCTCTTCAGCTTCGAGCGCAGTCACGAGCTGCTGGTCGACCGCCGCGAGCGGCTCCCCGGCCTGGCTGCCCTGGGGCAGAGGCTGCCGGTGCTCACCAAGCTGGCCACCCGGCTCGACCGCAGCTTCGAAGCGAGCGGCGAGATCTCGGATCGTGCCAGCACCGATCTGCGTGACGCCCGCGAGACGGCGCGCGGTCTGCACCGGCGCATTCGCGGGCGCCTCGACGAGCTGCTGCGTGACGAGAAGTTCAACGAGACCCTGCGCGAGGGCTACTACTCGGTGCGCAACGATCGCTACGTGGTGCCGGTGAAGTCGAGTCACCAGCGCGACGTGACGGGCATCGTTCACAACGCCAGCCAGTCGGGGCAGACCCTGTTCGTCGAGCCGTCCGAGATGATCGGCATGGGCAACGAGCTGGCGATCGCGCAATCGATCGTGCTCGAAGAAGAGCGCAAGGTGCTGATCGAGCTGTCTGGCCTGGTGGGCCGCGAGGCGGGCAAGCTGGTCGATGGTGTCGACGCGCTCTCGTCACTCGACGAGCTCGAGGCGATCGCTTCGTTGTCGAACGATCTGAAGGCGACCGCGCCCCATTTGGAGCCCGCCGATGGTTCGCTGGTGCTCAAGGGCCTGCGCCACCCGCGGCTGGTGCTCAAGGGCGGAGAGATCATCTCGAACGACGTCGAGTTGGGTGACGCGCGTTCGCTGGTGGTCTCGGGGCCGAACGCCGGCGGCAAGACGGTCACGCTCACGGGCGTCGGGCTCTGCGCGTTGATGACGCGCGCGGGGCTGCCCATTCCGTGTGATCCCGGCTCGCGCATTCCGCTCTTCAATCAGGTGCACTCGGCCATCGGCGATCACCAGGATCTCCAGGCGGGCCTGTCGACCTTCTCCGCGCACGTGACGATGTTGCGCGACATCACCTCGGTCGCCAAACGCGGAGCGCTGGTGCTGATCGACGAGATCGCAGCCGACACGGACCCGCGTGAAGGCGCGGCGATCGCCACGGCGGTGCTCGAGGATCTGCTCACCCGCGGTGCCATCGTGCTGGTCACCACGCACCTCGAAGAGCTCAAAGCGCTGGCGCACCTCGACCCCCGCTTCGTCAACGCGCGTGTCGGCTTCGACGGCAAGCGCATGTCGCCCACCTACCGGCTGCAGATTGGTTTTGCCGGTGCGTCGTCGGCCATCGACATCGCAAGGCGCGTGGGTCTCTCCGAGTCGATCTGCTTGCGCGCGCACGATCTGGCGATCAACACCGGCGGTGCGTTGAGCAAGGCGCTCGCGGCGGCCGAAGAAGAGCGCCGCAAGCTGCACGAGCACCGCGACGCGGCCGAGCGTGATGCGCGGGAAGCGAAGATCGCGCGTGAGCAGGCCGAGGCCGAGCTCTCCGCGGCGTCGAAGAAGCACAAGGAAGAAGAGGTGAAGTTTCGCGAGTCGCTGCGAGCCGAGCTCGAGTTTGCCCGCAATCAGATCCGCGCGATCGTCGAGAAGCTGGAGACTGAAAAAGGCGAGAAGGCGCTCAAGAGCGCGCAGGCCGTAGGTGCTGAGATTACCGCGCGCATCAACGAGCAGACCACTGCCGAGCGCGGTGCGCGGCAGGAGCTCAAGGGCGACGCGCGTGAGCTGGCGCCGCTCGAGCTGAAGGTCGGCGCGCGGGCGCGGCATCGTTCGATGGATGCCGAAGTGGAGATCCTCGAGATCTCCGGTGAGACCGTGACCGTCGCGGCGGGTGCGCTGAAGATGCGCGTGCAGATCAGTGAGCTGGGGCCGGCCACGAAGCCGAAAGAAGCGGCGAAGTTCCCCGGCGCGAACAAGAAAGAAGCGCGGCTCGAAAAGGTGAAGGAGGTCGCGGCGCAGGTGCTCACGCTCGCCAGCCCCACCATCGACGTGCGCGGCGAGCGGACGGAAGACGCGATGCGGAAGATCGATCAGTTCCTCGATCGCTGTACGCGCAACGGCGACGAGGCGGCGATCATCATCCACGGTCACGGCACGGGGGCGATCAAGCGCGACCTGCGTGACTCGCTGAAACGATCGCCGTACGCGAAGTCCTTCCGGCCTGGCGATGCAAGCGAAGGCGGCGACGGCGTCACCGTCGTCATCTTCTAAGAACAGAAGCTCCCTCTGCTTGAGGGGGAGCGGGTTGGGGACGCGTTCACCGTGCCACTGACCGTCAGTGACCTGCCATTGCCCTCGAGAGGCATCGAGAAGGCGGACATGTTGCTCAAGATATTGGTGCCAGCGCAGCCGCCGTGGGCCGTGGTCTGCTGCCGAACATCCATACCCGCGTAGCCCACCATCAGCGCATAGCCGTTGGTGCATGTGCCGGTCGCCGTGACCATGGCGTTGACGAAACCATCAGAGGTGGCGATGTAAATCGTCCCGTTGGTGACGTCCGAGGGAAGGCCGAAAGCAGCCACCGTGCCCGTGACGGTCAACGTCTTGCCAACGCCTCCGAGGGTGCTGTGACCGCTGACGGTCAAGTCTCCAGCAGTGGAGACTGAGGCCCCCGCGGTCACCGAGCCGGTCGTGGTGATGTTGTTCGTGGTCACCGGCCCCACCTTCTGTTCGAGCCAGGTCTTCAGCGTCGCGAAGTTGCCGTTGACCTCACTGGCGAGCGCCGGCGAGTTGGCCGAGAAGGTCGTGAGCTGAGCAAAGGCGACGGTGCCCACCACTGCGAGCGCCGCGAACCAACGCGCGCGCGGCCGGCGAGGAGGAATTGCACCCGCGGCGTCCGCCTTCATTCCGCCGACGAAGGCAGCACGCCAGCCGAGAATTTCCTGCTCCGAGACGCCGTGACGGCTCGCGAGGGTGGCGGTCGTGATCTCACCTTCGATGAGGGCGATGAGCTCGAGCTGGGTCGTTTTCATTGCGTCGTCCCAGCACCGAAACCGGGCAAGACCTCGACTGCTCGGCGAAGGAACGGTACGCACGGCCCTTCATGAGTCAGCCGTTGAAGCTCGGCAGCCTGGAGCTCTCGAGCCCCTTCATCCTCGCGCCCCTCGAGAGCGTGTCCGACTGCGCTTTCCGCCGCGTGTGCTGGGATCGCGGCGCCAGCCTGACCTGGACAGAGATGATCCGCGCGCGAGGGCTCGCCCGGAACAACAAGAGCACGCTCGAGCTCATCGACACCTTCGACCCTGAAGTGCTCACGGGCGTGCAGCTGATGGTGGCCAACGAGAAGGAGCTCACCGAAGCGCTGGAGAAGCTCGAGACGCCAGTCGCTCACTTCAAGAACATCCGCGCCATCGATCTGAACTTCGGCTGCCCCTCGCCCGAAGTGATTCGCATCGGAGCAGGCCCCGCGCTCCTCAAGCGGCGCGGCAAGCTCGAGACCCTCTTCAAGACGCTCGCTCAGTGGAAGAAGAGCACCTCGCTGCCCATCGGCGCGGTGGGGGCGAAGATTCGCCTGGGCCTCAACCGCATGGAGCAGGACCAGAAGGTCTACCTGCCCATCGTCGAACTGGCGAACGAGCACCTCGACTACCTCACCATTCACGCGCGGCACGCTCGTCAGAACAGCGCCGACAAGCCGACCTGGAGCGCGATCGCCGAAGCGCAGGCGCAGTCGAAGATCCCCATCATCGGCAACGGCGACATCGTCACCTTCGAAGACTGGGATCGGCTGTCACGCGAAACCGGCGCGACCGGGGCCCTGATCGCCCGAGGTGCGATCAAAAGCCCCTGGGTGTTCCGCGGTCTGCGCGGCGAAGGTTCAGGCCAGCCGACCTCCGACGCCGAGCTGGACGTCGCCCAGACGCAGTACCTCACCCTCGCCGAACGCTACGGCTCGAAGCCGAAGTTCAGAGAGTGGCACCAGGAAGGCTTCCGGCGAATGCGCGCCCGACTCCACGGCGACGCCGACAAGGGCCCTGCCCTGCCCGCCAACGAACACATGCAGTGATTCACACGTCCTGCGCTTCCGAAG
>JAYTAT010000178.1:0-2030 GCA_043737315.1 Archangium sp. | reverse complement strand
GCAGGAAGCGCGGCCTGCGCACCGGAAAACGGTGCACCGGAATGCCCTCGTCAATCGAGGTGCCCGCGGGCAGCTCATTGGCCCACGTCAGGTGATCCGTCGCGCACGTGGTGAGGATCTCGAGCTTCGCGTGCGGCTTGAGGCGCAGGGCGATCTGCCGCGCGAGTGATTCTGCGCCGCCGGTGAGCGCTTCACCGTAACGCTGCACCACCACCGCCACGCGTGGTGGGCCACGCTTCGTGGGCGTTCGTTCGACCTTCGGCAGGCACTTCGCGAGCGCGTCACGCGTGGCAAAGAACGAGAGCTCTGCCACCCGCTCGCGTTGACCTGCGATCACCTTCGCGCGCAGCTCGGCATCGGTGGTCACCAGCTGCACCAACTCGGCGAGCGCAGCAAAATGCTTCTCATCGAAGACGATGCCGCAGCCTCCCATCGTCTCTGGCACCGCGGCTGCGCCGAACGCGAGCACCGGCACGTCGGCCGCCATCGCCTCGACCAGCGGCACGCCGAACCCTTCGTGCTCCGACATCGAAACGAAGACGTCAGCGCTGCGGTACGCGGCGACCAGCTGCGCGTGACTGACGCGCCCCAGAAAGGTCACGCCCCCGATGCGATCGGCCTTTCGCTGGAGCGCCTTGAACTCGGCGTTGCCCGCGGCGAAACCACCCACCACCCACAGCTCGGCGCGGGGGGCGATGCGGCACAGCTCTTCGTGAAGCGAGAGCAGATCCTCCATGCGCTTGTGCGGCACCACGCGGCTGACGCTCACCACGCGCGGCCTCCCTGCACCCGCCAGCTGCGCCGTGAGCCGGGCGTCGACACAGGCCGCCGTGAAGCGCTCGGGCTCGACGAAGAGCGGCACCACCTTCACGTTGCGGTGACCCGAGGCCTCCAGTTCTCGCGCGTTGAACTGCGAGACGCCGATGGAGAGCTCGACGAAATCAGCGAGCGCGGTGAGCTGCGCGCGGCCCGAGACCAACGCCTCTTCCAATCGGGTGCCTGCGTAGAAGCGCGAAGGCGTGACGTTGTGAAACACCACGCCGCGGCGGCAAGGCAGGTGCATCACCTGGCCGGCGAGCGGGGAGGCGATGCCGTGGTGGTAGAGCACGAGGTCGTCGGGGCCGGGCCGCAATGCAGAAGCAGGCCTCACCAACGAGTGCCACTCGGGGGCCACCTCGTCGGCGAAGACCTCTCCGTTGTGACCCAGGTGGCGAACGACGCGTTGCCAGGCCACTGCCGCCTGACCCATGGCGTCGTTGGGAGTGAAACAGGGAATGAGCTGATGAACCCGTGCCACGCGAGTTTGCTGTACTTCAAACCGTCGCCTTGAGCTTTGGAAAATCCCCAGTCGGGCAAGATGCGCCATGGCGACCCAACGGCGTGTCGAATGCGTGTTGCACCTCTCCCCCAAGGCGCGAAAGGCGATCTCGAAGGACTTCCCCGGGGTGGCGAAGGCCCTGAACGAGCGTTTCTCGCTGCCTGAAAACGGGAGCGCGGTGAAGGAGTTCGAGCAGGCCACTCAGGTGGCCGACGCCCTGCGCGGGGTGGTGCAATCCAGCGAGGCCGACTGCGAGTATTTTCCCTGCGTGATGTCGGGGGTCGATCTCGAAGACGACGCCGCTTTCTACGGTGCCCTGGGTGTCGGCAAGAAGGAGCTGGCCACCATCGGCGGCGATGAACAGCGCAAGCTGTCGACCTTCTACGGGCCCACCGAAGGCGAAGAGAACGTGCCGACGGTTCAGCTGCTGATGAACCTCGACGACGAAGAGTTCGAAGGGCTCGACGCGTACCTCGAGCCTGACGAGCAGAAGGCGCTCGAGAAGGCGGCGCGCCTGCTCGAGAAGACGGGCACGGTGATAGGTGGCGTGCTCTGCGCCGAAGACAACGTGAGTAAGTTGATCTTCACGGTCGCCAAGAGCCGTTCAGGTGCCTGGGTCGGCGTCTGCACCTGCCGCATCGAGAGCTGATCAGCTCAGGTCGATTTCGGTCACCCGGCCCGTGAATGCCGCCGCCGCTGCGAGCCGTCAGCC
>JAYTAT010000177.1:0-5187 GCA_043737315.1 Archangium sp. | reverse complement strand
GCCATCGACTTCGATCAACGCGAGCCCGGTGCGCTGAGAGAGACCCGCGCGTTGCACCACGTTGAGGCGCGGTGCGGTCTTGAACTTCGGGGTGGTGAGGCCCCCCCGCGCGTGAACGAACCACGCGACGATTCCGCCAACGGCTGCGAGCCCCAGAAGAATCCGTGCGGCCGTCGCAGGCGACGCTCCTTGCGTGGCGGCGATGAGGGGGGCCGTCAGGGCGAGCAGCGCGGCGCCGATGAGCTTGTTGCGCGGGGTGAGGTTCATGGCGGGCCTCAGAACATCGAGATGATGCGGGCGCCGATTTCGCCTTCGATCTCGACCAACTCGGCGCGGGCCACCGCCTTGTCACCGATGCGCAAGATCACCTGCTGCGCGGCGTTGATGTGCAGCGGGAGCACGCTGCCGGGGCGGATGTCGCCCAGCTGGTGAATCGGCAGGCGCAGGCGGGTGAGCTCGATCTCGACTTCGACGGGGACGCTGGGGTCGGCGTGGGACATTTCAGACTCCTGGTTGGGGCGCTCAAAGGCGCGGGTGAGGGTGAAGCCTGCTTCGGTGAAGGTGCCGCGCAGCTCGAACGAGGCCGCGATGATTCGCCCGCTGCCCACGAGGCCCTTCGATTGGTTGGTGAGGTTTGCGAAGAGCACGACGTCTCCGCAGGTGAGCGAGGTGGCGTCGGCGTGGGGAAGCGAGGCGCTGCCGATGAGGCACCGCGCGGGGAGCGTGACGCTCGCGACCTCGGCGAGCAGCGGCTCGCACGCTTCCTGCGGGAGCGCCTCGAACTTCGACTGCGCCCAGAGCGCGGGCAGCAGCAGGCGGCCCAGGCACTTCGTCTCACCGATGCCGAGCTCGAGCTGAACTGCGAGGTGGCGCAACCGTGCGTCGACCTGCTGCAGCACATCACCCCGATCCAGGGTCAACGAGACGAGGCGCGGGCTGAGCGACTTGAAGGCCGCCTCGTTTCGAAGCTCGGCGAGCGTGGAGAGCGCAACCCAACCAAGCGCAGCTTCTTCGATGTGCGAGAGGCGGGTGGGGATGCCGACCGGCTCGTTGCCGCCCGTGATGCGCGCGAGGATCGTTCCGGCCGCCATCAGGTCGAGCTCGAGAACGCCCAGCGCTTCGCCGCTGAACTCGAAGGTGATGAACAGGGCGCGCGCTGCGAGGTGGCTGAAGGGGTGCAGCGTCGAGGGCAGCAGCGAGGGAATGCAGCTCAGGGTGGTCTTGAGCTGGGGCCCGAGCTTCTGGGCGATGCGGGTGGTCGCTTCGCAGAGCGCGGTGCAGGCGGCAGGGCGGGCGTTGATGGCCAGGTGCGCGCGGGTGAGCTTCTGCAGCGTGGTGAGCCGAACCCGGTTCGCCAGGGGCGCTCGCGGCATCCTTGAGGGGGCGGGGACGGTCTGGGTGATCTGGGTCGATTCGTCGAGCATGGGAACGTGCTTTTCAGGGATCGCGCCAGCGCCAAGTCACTGGAACTACTCAGGTCCGTGAAGGGAATGCAGTCCGTGCCCATGGACTGCCTCACCCCCACCCTCGCCCGAAAGGCAGACAGCTCAGCGCGAGGCTTCTTTGACCAACCGCGCCGCCACGGCCCTGACCGCCGTGGGAAACGTTTCAGACCCGCCCTTGAACTGCGGAAACTGCGAGCGCACCGCCGGCGGCAACGACGCGACGATCGCCGCCCGCAAGTCGCCACTCGTGCGCACCACCAACTGCTGAAGCCGCTCACCCGCGTCGTGCCGCACGCCAAACTCATGCGCCAACCGCGCCTGCCTGCGCGCCGAGTCCCATTGGCGCATGTCCTCCGCGAACGCGTTGGCTCGCTCCTGGGGGGCCTTCGAGAAACCTGAGAGCAGCTCGTCAGCCCGGGGCCGGTGAAGGGCCGCCACGAACAGCGCGACCCGCTCGGGAAACCCCATCACCTTGAGCGCCTGGTGATGCTTCTTTCTCTCGACGCGCGTGCAGGTCACGATTCACGCCACCTTTCGTTGAATCGACGGGTTGATGACCGGCCGCTGCGGCAGAGGCGCGTGCACCGGGGGCGTGGCACCGGCGACCGCCCGCTTGCTCGAGCGCAGCCGCCACGAGAGGAACACCACCAGCATCGCCACCACCGACAACGACAACCCCAGCACGATCACCAGCGGCCGCATGCCTGAGCTCGTCTCTTCCTTCGCAGGCACGATGGGAATGGTCACCGGATCGATCACCAGCACCACGTCGTCGGGGTTCAACCCATCGACCGCAGCCGCGACGAGCGCCTTAAGTTCCCCGCGCTGCATCTGCAACTTTTCCAGCGCGATCGGCTGCACCCGCAGCAGCACCGACGCCTTCGAAGGCACCGCGACCTGACCCGGGCGAGGCGGCGCCGGCACCACCAGCTCGACATTGACCGACGCGACCCCATCCATCGTCTCGAGCGACTCCTCGATGTCGCCTTCTTGCGCCTCGAGCTGCCGCAGCCGCTCAGCCGAAGGCGTATCGATGAGGCCCACATTCTGGGCCAGCGTCTGCGTCTTCAACCGCGCCGGCCGGGGCAGTTTCAGCTCATTGAGCACGCGCATCGCCTCGGTGGCCTGCGCATCTTCGAGCTCGATGGCCCAGGTGGGCTTCTTGCCCTTTTCGGGCACCTTCTTGACTTCGAAGCCACGCGCGACGAGTGCCGAGACGATCTCGTTGGCGTCACGTTCGTCGAGGCCGTGCTGAATCTGGGTCGAGCACGCGCAAAAGAACAACGCGGCCGTGATGAGAAAGGAGCGGTTCATGGCGTTCACACCTGCGTCTGGAGGACCTGCTTCACGCCGCCCGTGGCCTTCTCGACGACCTTGCCTGCGAGGTCGAGCTCCTGGGATGCGCGGTACACGTGCGTCTGCAGCGAGAGCAACTCTGCGGGCGAGAACGACTTCCCCGACTCCGCCATCTTGAGGATCTGTTCCATGCGGTTCTGCGCCTGGTTCACCTGGTCGAGCACCCTGGTGGCGGTGACCTGCTTGCCGGGCTCGGCCTGCTTGAGGCCTTCCACCTTGCACTTGCCGGGCTGCGCCTTCTGCACCGAGCTCGCCTCGTTCTTCACGGGGATGGGCGCGTTCTCGGTGCGGCTGGTGGGCGCGTGCTGCGCCTTCATCACCTTGCCAAAACCTTCGCCTGCTTTCTGAGCGCTGCCTGTGCCGGAGATGCCTGCGGGGCCGGCGCCCGAGAGCGGAGTGATTGCCATGGCCGCGCCCTCAGCGAATGTTGTTGATGGCCGACTTCGCCGAGTCGTGCCGCACCTTGAGCACGTTGGAGATCGTGTTGTACTCACGGCTTTCCTGCTGCATCTGCATCTGCATCATCGTCGAGCGATCGGCCTCCGATCTCATCTGGCCGATCATCCCCGTGAGCTCACCGGGTACGCCGTCGGGTGACGTGGCCATCGTCTGGGCCGTCGCGCCCCCACCACCCTGCACCGACGAGATGCCGGTCGCCGCGTACGAGGCCTGCGCGCTGCCCCCTTTGCTCGCCAGCGCCGTCACGTTGCTCACCGCCGCGCTGATCACGCCGACGCCAGGCACTGAGCCGAGCAGGGAACCACCGACGTTCGCCACGGTCTGAATCGCGTTCTTCAGAACGTTGCCGAACTCGTTCTTCGGGGTCTGGCGGGAAACGGTGGGGGTCAGCGAAATGCGGTTCGACGATTCCATGGGGAGTCCTCCTACGGCGAGTGGTGGCGGGCTCCTGTTCAGATCCCGTGCCGAAGCGAAGTGACCGGATTTCGTGGGGCGAACCCCCGGCACGCCCGTCCACCCGGGTGGACCCCGCGTGCGAGGCAAGTCTCGCATTCCCGGGGAAGCCCCAGACGCAGCAGGGCGCTTCGCCTCGATCGTTCACGTCGATGAAGGGTCGAAGAACTCGATCAGCTGCTCTCGCCTGGCGTGAGCGTCTTCCATCGCCAGCGCGATGAGATCGTTCGCGTACCCGGCGTCGAAGAGCAGGTAGCTGCCGAGCTCAGCCTGGGTGAACAGGTTCGAACCCGAGAGCCGGTGCAGCAGCCGCGTGGGCAGGGCGTGGGTCTTTTCCTTCTTGGCGAACTTCTCCAGGTGCGGCCGGGCCAGCTCGGCCAGATCGCGGCTGGGCCGCACCACCAGGTCGCGCACCACGCGGTAGGGCTGCCCGCGCACCTGCTCGAGGGTGTCGTTCATGCGCGCCACGAAGTCGTCGCCGTACGCGCGGCGGCCGCTCTCGAGCATCTCGTTCAACCGGCGAAGGCGATCGAGGTCGTACTCGGTGCGATCCACCATCAACGCGGTGAGCACCTTGCCGATGATCTTCGTCGTGGTGGGCATCGGCTCGTGTCGGGGCGGCTCGTCGACGACCGTCTTGGGCTTGTGGCGCAAGGAGAGGATCAACACGCGGTCTGCTCCGAGCCGCAGCGCGGGAGACAGCGGGGTGTTCTGCCGCACGAAACCGTCGCAGTAGTACTCGTCGCCCACGCGCGCCGAGCGGAAGAGCAGGGGAATCGCGCCGCTGGCCAGCGCATGTTCGGGGCCCAGCACCACTTCCACCGGCTGTTGGTAGGGATCGCGGCTCCAGCGCGGCAGGCCTGCTTCGCGGCGCTGAATGAAGATCACCGTCTTCCCATCACGAATGCGCGTCGCCGAGACGGACACCGCAGAGCACAGACCGCGCGCGAGGTTGGCAGCGATGCGGGGCCAGTCGATCGCGTGACGTACGATGTTCTCGATCGGCTCGGGGTGGAACAGATCGTACAGGCGCCAGCCCTCGGGCCGTTCGTTCGCGCGGGTGGCGCGCCAGATCTTCCGGCTCACCGAGTAGAGCGACTCGCCTTCCACGCGGAAGACCTTCTCCAGCGAGAGCCCCGTCCACAAGCCGGCGAGCGCGCGACCCTGCTCGTCGGGGATGTGCATGGTGGCGGCCAGAAAGCAGGCGGTGCTCGCACCCACTGACGTTCCCGCGAGCACGTCGAAACGAACGTTCGCGCGTGCTGAAGCAGGGAGCTCTTCACGCAGATAGCGGATGACGCCGGCCTCGTACGCGCCGCGCGCACCACCGCCAGAACACACCAGTCCGATGCGGGGCTTCATGAGATCTCGATGGTTGCGCTCGTCTGGTTCATGAGCCAGAGCCAATAACTTGCGGGTGCAACATCGTGATCAACACTGGTGCCGGTCTGTAGCGCAGCTCACCCTTTGGAGA
>JAYTAT010000176.1:0-5188 GCA_043737315.1 Archangium sp. | reverse complement strand
CCAGCGACACGGCGCCCAGCAGGGTTCCGTAGAAGAGCCGCTTGAGGGCGAGCTTGCGATCCTCCGCGAGGAACTTCGCGAAGAGCGCGCGGTAGCGGCCCAGGATGAGCGGCCCCAGACCAAAGAGCTTCACCTCTTTGACGGTGGAGTCGCGGGTGAGAATCCATTCGAGGTAGTTGAGCTTTCGGCCCTCAGGCGCGCGCCAGGAGTAGAGCCGAAAACGTTCGCCCGACATCTTCGTCTCGGCGAGGAACGAAGGCACCGCGGCGGCGAGCAGCACCAGGCCGCTCCACCACGCCACGCTCCACAACAGCACCGCGAAAGAAGACAACGTCAGCAGGTGGCGCACCACGGTGACCGCGTCCATCGCCAGCGCGAGCGGCCGCGACGAGGCCTCCCGCCGCGCGTTCTGCATGATGTCGTACGTCTCTGAGTCTTCGTAGTGACGCAGCTCGAGCGTGAGCGACTTCTCGAGGATGCGTTCGTTGAGCAGATTGCCCAGGCTCACGCGCAGCAGCTCGCGCGACAGGCCCGAGAAGCGCCCCACCAGCAGCGCCACCAAGGCGAGCACCAGTTCCCACGAGACGTAGCGCCACACCAGGGCCTGCGCGTCATCGGAAGGCTGCGTCGAGGCCTTCACCACCGCGTCGATGATGAGCTTGCCGACCCACGCCATCAGCGCAGGCAGCGCCGCCTGCACCAGGGTGAGAAAGGAGAGCAGGAGCGCGTTGGTGCGCGAGGCCTCCCAGACCAGGGCCAGCGCGCGGGGCAGTTGCTGCAACAGCTCGCGGGTCGTGAGCTTGCGCTCGGTACGTTCGGCCATGAAGGGTGACCTGATAGCGCGGGGGATGACGCATTGCTCGCAGCGGCGACGTGCCTCCCCCTTTTAGGGATCGGTCGCGGTGAGCTCGATGCCCGACTTGAGGAGGCCGGTCGCGATGCTCGGTGACGTCGGCTCGGGCGGTGCACGCGGCGGGCTGTGGCTCAAGCTGCGCGCGGTCGTCGCAGATGCGCGCTGGTACTCGAGGAACAAAGCCGCGGTGGATCAGAACCGTTCGCGGGTGTTGTCGTTGTCGCCACTGCACCTCGAGGCGCTGCTGCCGGTGCTCGACGGAAAATTGCCGCTCGTGCTGAGCGCCCATCGCGCGTCCGACATTCTCGAGGCGGTGCGGTTTGGTCAGGAAGAAAAGATCCGCGTGGTGATCGTGGGTGGCAGCGAAGCGTGGCTCGTCGCTGCCGACTTGAAGAAGGCAAAGGTGCCGGTGGTGCTCGTGCCTTCGAATCAAGTGCCCGGTTCGTTCGAGCAACTGCGCGCGCGGGATGATCTGGCGACGAAGCTCAGTGAAGCGGGCGTCAGCGTGGTGATCGCGTGCAACGACTTTTCCCGGCGTCGGCTGCGGCAAGAGGCGGGCATCGCTCGAGCCGTCTTCGGTGGCCGAGAAGGTGTTCATCGGCGGCGTGGATCAAGTGCTGGCCACCCGGCAGACCAGGTTGGTCGAGCGGTAATTGAAGAAGGTCAAGCCCGCACCGGGCACTAGAGGCCCGTGATTCGGATGCTCAGGCCAATACGTCCCGCGGCGATCGGCGAGACGCTCAAGACCGGCCCCGTCGTCACCGGGCCGGGTTTCTTCAAGAGGTTCATCGCGCCCAGTGAGAGCCCGACCAACTGCATTACGCCGGTCGTGTAGAGCAACGCGCGGTCACCACCGGTCAACGTTCCCCCCTGCCCCGCGGTCATCCACGGGCCGAACACCGGCGTAGCGAGCAACACGCCTTCGCCGTCGAGGGTCTCTTTGCGCAACGAGTGCAACGCCGCTTCGATGTGGGTTCGACTCTGAGGCACGTACCAGGACGAGGTGATCAGCCCGACGAAGTCGACGCGTGCGCGCAACACACCCGTTCGAACGGTGAGTTCGGGCGGCCGGCCGGTCATCGGACTTGCGGCGAGCAGCGTGGCCAGCGCGAAGAGCATCATCCCGAGGTCAGAGCAGGGCTCGTGCCGACGGAAGCCCTCCACCTCAGGCCGATCGGCGCGCCATTTCACCCCGGGGTGCGGCGGGATGGCATGGCGTGGATCGCGACAACGAGGTCGTGGTTGCCGCGCTTCTGCCTCGCCCTGAACCCTGATTTACCTCGAAAGACGTTTTGGCATTTTCAGTGCACAGCGGGCGAAGCCCTCATGCGAACTCTGCTCGTGTCCACCTCGGTCTTTTCCCTGCTCGCCTGCAGTCCCCTTTCGAACCGCTGTGAAGCCGACGCCGGTGAAGTGACTCACGAGGTGCAGCTTCGTTTGGTGAACCTGGGGCGCGAGACGGTCACGGTGACCCTGGAGGGCGAAGAAAAGGGCCAGCCGGTGCTCCCCCTGCAGTCGCTGGCGAAGACCGGCCACGTCACCTTGATGAAACAGCGCGGCACGGTGCAGGCGCGGAACTTCGCAGCAGATGGCACCAAGACGCCCGTCTCGCTCTCCTTCGAGTTCGACACCACCACCGGCGAGCCCGTCACCTTCGTGGTGCTCGACACGACGCCCTCGCGCCCCTCGACGAACTTGACGATCGCCAGGCAGACCCAGGGCGCGACGTTCGGCGAGAAGGTCAACGCGGGCCTGGCGGGCGTCGACCTCGAAGGCGGCGTGGACACCGACGGTGACTGCGTGGCTGACTTCGGCGCGCCCGCGGGCACGATGGCGGCCATCGGGCTGCGCAGTGACGCGGATACGTCGCAGTGCCCGAACACCGCCGACACCGAATTCTCCCGGCCCGCCGAGGCCGACGTGGATGCCACGCCGTACTTCGTGCGCGGAAAAAACGGTCAGCTGCAGGTGGCCTGGGTCGGCAAGGTGAACGCGGGCCTTCACGCCGCAGGGAGCGCGCTCTCTCAAGGCGATTCACGGCTCGGCGCTTCCTTGCCGGGTGGCGCGGTGATCAGCGCAGCGGTGAGCAGCGTCTACGTGCTCAACGCGGGCCCGACGCCGGCCACCATTTCGCTCGAAGGCGTCGAGGTGGCGCGCCTGGTTTCCCCGGGTTCGTTGGTGCGGGTGACACCCAGCCGGGTTTCCTCTGCCATTCGCAAGGGCGTCGAGGCCAGTGGTCAGCGCCGGGGCGTGATCGCCGGCATCGTGGTGGGAGCCGTCGTGAGCACGGTGGAACTCGGCGTGCTCGATGACGAAGACACCTTGCTGGTCGTCTCGGAAGACCTGACCAGCTCGGCCACAGTGCTCAAGTCGAACTACGCCGTCCCGAAGAGCGTGCTGAACATCATTCGCCGCACGATCCCGTTCAGCACCACCTCGAGCGTTGAGACGAGCGGCTGCGTCTTGGTGCTTCCCGGCGACGACACCTGCGTGATGGGCGCGGCAGTCGTGCGGGGCGGGGCTGGTGGTGGGGCGGCAGCGGCTTCGTATGCGAGCACCGGTCGGCTGCTCTACCCGCCCGCGATCTCGCCTGCGCAGGGCACCTCGATGCGCTTCGTGGTGGAGGAATCGGGCGTCGTTGTGCAGCGCTTCATCTGGTCGAGCCCGGCGGGGTTGACTCCGGTGGCTGACAAGGCGCCGGGTGGGTTTGCCATCATCGGCTCAAGCCCCGGCGGCGCTCAGAGGACCTTGTTCTTCGTCGACACCACGGTGAGCCCGTGGACGGTTCAGGCGTCAAGCTCGCGTTGAGAAGAGCGGCATGACGCTGAGGGTGAAGACGACATCAGTTCTTCGCGCCACTGGAGGGACGTCATCGATCAGGGGTTGCATGAAGGGCACCGCGCGGGGTCGGCGAAGCAACCAACGTTGAGGTTTCGAAGCTCGAGGTGTTCCCCCGCGACGCATGCCCAGCGTTCAGCCCGAGCCTCGGAAGTAGGACCCCGGCAGTCGCGGCAGGGCAGGCCCGTAATCCGTTCGACGGCCCAGAAGCCTGGTCTTCCACAGCGGGTGCATTCGCTTTGTATTCGGTCAATCAGGTCTCGTGTCGCCCTGCAAATCGTCTCCATGCGCGTGGGGTTCATGTGAGCCCGGAGATCGCTTTCAACGCACACCCGTGACGAGCCCGACTGGGCGCGGGCTTCACCAAACGCAGCGTGGAGCGCGGGCCAATCAGTCAGGCCTTTGCGAACGCGAGGGTCGGAGTCGTGTTTAGGGCGCACGATCAGCCCGTGGGTTGGAAAGCCCGCCTCCCGGGCGAAGACCTCGAGTTCATCGCGGGTCGACAGGCGCTGGTGAAAGTGATGCGACGGGCCTTGGGCGCGGCCGACGATCTCCAGGCCCCAGAGCCGATCGAGCAGCACGACGAGCTCCAGGTTCGAGGCAAACAGGCCGAACGCGCCGGAATGAAAAGACCCTTCGCTTGCGATGCCGAAGTCGAGCGCGAGCAGCTCCATGCCCTTCTTCGCCTTGCTCCGAGCCGCCTCGAGTTGGTCTCCCTGCCGCACCACCTCGCGGCTGAAGCTGCCCAACGTGTCCGTGTCGAAACCCGTGGCCAGCTCCAGGCGAACGTTAAGCAAGTCAGCAAAGAGCGGGGCCATCTCGCGCTCCTTTCCGTGCTGGGTCAGGATCGAGAACCGGGCGCCAGCGTAGGGGCCGTTCGAGCCTGCGGTCATCACGCGAGCGCTGGCTTCCAACGCCCTCCGTTCAGCGCGTAGAGGGCGAACTCTTCTTCGTCGATTTGAAAGAGCGACAGCCAGCCATTGGTGACGAGCGCTCGAACGTTCGCGTGCTTCTCCAGAACGGCGCTGATCGCCTCGCGGGGCGCCTCGATGAACACGCTGAGCCGAAGCGGGGTGTGCACCCACCGCTCACCGTCGTGCACGGACTGGAGCGGCAAGCCGACCCTCAGGTCTCCGCCGTTCCCCTCGAAGACGCCCAGGTGCCCCCCCACGACGTTGTGCAGGACCTTGTTCCCACTGCCGTAGTGCAGGTTGTCGACGGTGGAGGCGTAGTACTGGAGGTTGATCCAGTGAGTGACGACCATGGGCGCGGTCATGATCTGCTCGAGCACGCCAAAGCCTTCGTCTTCCGTGTGCCGATACTCGTGGAGGAACGAACGCCCCTGAAGATTCAGGTGCCGGCAGTGCTCCCGCGGGGCGACGATGAAGGCCGCGTTGTTGGCAAGACCCCACTCGGCTCTGACCTGCGCCCAATCGGTGCTGCGCGAACGCACCGCGCGATGAAGCTCAGAGGGCCCTGCGCCGCCGAGGCCCAGCA
>JAYTAT010000175.1:0-5188 GCA_043737315.1 Archangium sp. | reverse complement strand
GCTCACCCGAGGTGGCGCTGCCGCTCTCGGCGTCGAGCAGCCCGCTGACGCGCTCCTTCTCGCGGCGACGCTCCTCTGCGTCGCTCCATTCTGCGCGGGGCAACGGCTTCTTCGGGTCGTTTTTCATGGGTGGTGCTCCCAGCCAGCAGGGAAGTCGGCGTGCGTGAAGTGCAGCGGATCGTTCTCGGGCCACCGCGCGTCGAGTGGCTCTTCGATGAGCCGGAAGACTCCGTGATCGAACGGCTGCCCCGTGGCAGGCCTCTCGAGTTCCACGCGCTCGCGCAGGCCCTCCTTCGCGAGCGTCAACGCGCGGTGGTGGCAGTACGGGTTGTTGCCACGCCTTCCGAAGAAGACATGCGCCGTCCAGGTGCAGCCGCCGCGGCAGAGTTTCTTGTACTGGCACTGACCGCACCGGCCCCAGAGCTGCGCGTCGGCGTCAGCGGTGCCTGCTCCTTCATTGAACCGAAGCAATGGCCGGTCGAGAATCTCGGTGAGCTTCGCGTCTCGAATCGAACCACCGGCGTAGGCGCTCGTCGGAAGCGAAGGGCAGCCCTTGATGGTGCCATCGGCTTCGATGCCCAGCCCGTCCATCCCCGCGCCGCAGCCCTGCCAGAAGACGTTCGCCTCGGGCCGGGCGTGCCCGCGCAGCAAGCGCTCGTGCGGCCCGTAATAGCCCACGTTGTTGCCCGTCATGATCTTGATGGCTTCTTGCCGCGCCCTCCGCGCCACCCTCGCGAGCACCGAGAACACCGCGTCGAACTCCGCCGGTTGCAAGAGCCATTCGCGCTGCTCGACCGCGTTGCCCATCGGCACCGTCATCGCGAGCTGCCACGAGGTGATCCCCACCTCACGGAGCGCTTCGTACAGCGCCGGGAGCTCGCGCATCGACAACCGGTTGAGCTGCGAGTTCGCCGACGATGGCAGCCCCACCGCCTTGAAGTGTTCGAGAGAGCGGAGCGCGGCGCGAAAACTGCCAGGCACTCCGCGCTGGCGATCGTGCACTGCCTCGAGGCCATCGACGCTCACCGAAGCCCGCGCGATGCCGGCGTCGAGCATTCGCTGCACGGTGGGACGGGAAAGACCGAGGCCCCCCGTCGTCATGGTGCAGAGCATGCCCGCGCGCGTGATGGCCGCGGCGATGTCAAGCCAGTCACGGCGTAGATAGGCCTCGCCTCCGATGAGCGTGACTTCGGTGATGCCCGCGTCAGCGAGCTGCTGCACGAGGTCGAGCGCCTCCGTCGTCGAGAGTTCGTTGGGCCGCGCTTGCCCCGCCCGGCTCCCGCAGTGGCCGCAGGCGAGGTTGCACGCGAGGGTGAGCTCCCAGACAGCGTAGCTTGTGCGCCGGTAGTTGGTGAGCTGCTTGGAGGCGGCGAGAGAGAGATCAGACACCTGACCCACCGTACTCACGAACCGGTGCGCGGTGACGGCGATCGCAGGCACCCGGCCGGGGTGCTTCTTCTGGGGGAGGCACCCGTTCGCTGCGGGCGAGCCGCGAGTACCTCGCGCGCAGGGCTCGTCATCGGAACGAGCCCGGGACACGACCTTGGATGATTCCCGCTTCCTCTGTGCGCCTCGACTGAGGATTCGAAGCCTCTCACCCCGACCCGCTCCCAGAGGGAGAGGGCAACAACAGCGCTTCGATCCGCGGCCGCAGCACTTCGAACGGCTGGAACCCCTGAGTGACCAGCACGAGCTCTCCGTTCTTCTCCAGCGCGAGCGTGGGGTAGCTCGACACGCCAAAGCCCCGAGCCACTGCGAAGTCAGCCTCAGCCAGCGCTCGTGACGAGGACGTACCGAACGCCTCCAGGAAGGCGTGCGAGTCGCCTCCCACTTCAGCCACCAACGGGCCGTAGGTCGCGGGATCGCTCAGGCCCCGACCGTGCACGTAGAGCGCCTCCTGCACGAGGCGCGAGAAGGTGAGCACCCGTGTCGGCGCCGCTTCCCGCACGAGGGCGAGCGCGATCGCGGGCGATCGGCTCTCGAGCACCAAATCTCCCTGCGCGAGGGCCCCGTCGACGAACGCCGCCCCGAAACGAACACCCGTGGCTCGCTCGACCTTCGGGTACGCGTTGCGGATGTACGGGGCCGCAAGCGAGAGCGGCTCGGGCTCGGGGCGCAGGCCTCCGCTGATGACCTCGACGTTCAGGCGGTTGCCAAAGGTGTCAGCGAGCTTCGCCATCGTGGGCCCGAAGCCGAAGCACCACCCGCACAGCGCATCGTAGAAATAGAGGAGTCGTGGCTTCATGAGGTGTGGTGGTGCCGGTATTCGCCGGGCGTCATGGGGTGGGCCCGGCTGAAGGCGAGCGAGAGCGCCGCGGCTGAGCCATAGCCGACCTGAGCGGCCACCTCTGCCAGCGAGTCGCGGGTGGTGCGGAGCAAGCGGCGCGCGTGGAACATGCGCCAACGGGTGACGTAGGCCAGAGGTGCTTCGCCCATCACCGAGCTGAAGCGCGCCGCGAAGACGGAGCGCGACTGGCCAGCCTGTGAGGCGAGGGCCTCCACCGTCCATGGTTCGGAGATCGCCTGGTGAAATGCCGATAGCGCACGAGCCAGAGACGGGTCGCGCAGACCCCGAAACCAGCCACCCGAGGGGCACTCGCCTTCGTGCTGCCCCTGCAGGCGCAGCGCTTCGATCAAGATGAGCTCCGAGAGCCGGGCCACCAGCGCGTCACTGCCAGCGGTCTTCTTCGTGACCTCATCGATGAGCGCGTCGACCCACACGCCGAGCCGCGTGGCATCTCGCAGTTGCGCCCGGCGCACGTGAATGACCGGAGGCAGCGAGCCCAGCATCGGGTGATCCTTCGCCTCGAACTCCAGGGCTCCGCAGACCAACTCGCAGGTGGGCGTGGTCTTCACCGGCCCCAGCACCACGGGGCCCTCCCCCCGATGCTGCGCGAGCAGCGACTGCGCGTCGGTGGGCGAAGGCCTCCGCCCAGGTGAGTGAAGCTCATGGGCCGCCCCACCGGGCACGATGACCAGGTCCCCCGCGTCGAGTGGGGTCGAGGTCACGCCGACGCGCAGCACGCACTGACCGCGCTCCACCACATGCATGCCCTGCACGCCCGCCCCGTACGCGAGCCCCCACGGCACGGTGGCGAGGTGGAAGCGCAGAAAGACTGCGCTGCGCAGGCCCAGCTCGTCGATGGCGCGGCTCAGGAGATCCATGGCGTCCTCAGGTTAACGGCTCACAGAGGGCTGAGCTGCGAAGCGCGCGCGCGGGCCCACTGCTCGACGCTGGTCGGCTGCACCGGCAACGCACGCAGCGCGACGGACAGGTCGACGTTGGAGCCGAACAGCGCGGGGTTCTTGAAGAGCGCCTCGTAGAAGGGCACCACGCGGGCACCCGCTCCTGGGCCGAAGGCCGCGTCGAGAACCCCACCGAACTCTTGCGGCGGCATCGAGCGAAACTTCACGGTCCGGCCGAGCCCAGCTGACAGGCGCACGGCGATGTCGTCTCCGGTGAGACGCTCGGGCCCACTGACGTCGAAAATCGCGTTCGTCACGGCGGGCCGGGCGAGGGCCTCGACTGCGAAGCGCGCGACGTCGTCATGGCAGATCCACTGCATCGTCGAAGTGGGCGGCATCGGGTAGGCGAAGGTGCTGGTCTTGCGCAGCTCGGCCACCAGCGCCGGCATCAGGAAGTTCTCCAGGTAGGCGGTCGGTTGCAGCACCACGAAGTCGAAAGCGCCGGGCGCGCTCAGCTGCTCGAAGACGATGCGACGCACGTCCATCCCCGGGTTGCCGGTCAGCGCGGGCGGCACCGGGCCCGTCGGGTTCCAGACGATGCGGCGTACCTTCGCGGTTCGCGCGGCCTGCAGCGCCGCGAGGCCGTAGCTGGGGTTCGGATCCAGGAAAGGCACGAACAGGGAGATCGCGTCGACGCCGGTGCTCGCTGACAGCAGCGTGGCCAGCTTCGTGAAGTCGCCTTCGACGACCTGCGCACCGATGGCGGCGAGCTCAGCTGCGGCTGCGGGCTTTCGCGCGAGCACCCGCACGCGGTGCCCGGCTGCGAGAAGACGCTCAGCGACGGGGCGGCCCTGCGGGCCGGTGGCGCCGTAGACGAGAACGGTCAGAGACATGGGTGACTCCAGTGACGCGCCACAGGAGCGTGGCGTGTCGTCAGGAGTACTGAAGACACCCGCAGGCGGCGCTCCTCAGCCGTCTGAGGTGCTTCATCGATCGTCCTGCTCCCAGTCATGCCGCTGCGTGGGCCTTGCCGAAGATGGCCTTCAAGCTCGGCCCCGCGATCAACGCCGGCACGACCACACCGGCCTCGCGCGATTCGTTGAACAGCCGCTGTGCCAACCGGCTGGCCGCCCGCGTCCATCGTGGAACCCTTCGAGCCCGGCGCAGTTGGTTACTTCGACCCGGAGGCCTGCGGGCCGTGCGCGATGCGCGCGAACTGCACCCAGGCCGCTTCCGGCAATGGACGCTCTGTGACGATGGGCGACGACGAGCGGCTGCAGAAGAAGCTCCGCACGCTGCAGCAGACGCGAGCTGGCCGCGAGACTCTGCGTGAGCGAGTCGGCGTAGAGCACCTCCTCGCGCATCTCGCGAATCGTCAGGGGCCAAGGCTCGCTACCGCGGCACGCGCCGCAACACTTTCGACCTCAGGCGCCTGTCTGCAATCCAGAACCTCGAAACAATCGCTCACCGCGAGCGCTCGGTGCCGCTTGAGCCCAACCTGTTCGGCGCTCAAGTACGATCGGCAGATGGCGAAGCGAACAAGCAGACCAACGGATGCGTTCTGGGGAGTTTCGTTTCCCGACGTTCTCTCGCCTTCCGTGCATCGTAGCCGCACCTCATCCATCGTCACGTCGTCGCGACTTTGAAGACGGAGATCGCAAAATTTATTCTCGGCCGGGTCGAGCCTCAATGGCCCTCCTTCGAAGCCTTTCTGAGTTTCTACTTCTCGATCTGATGCAGCTAGCAGCTTGAACCAATGAAACGCGCTCTCACTCTCGGCCTCGACGTCGCGACCAGAAACACGTCACGGTGCCGTGGGACCGGGCACTGGCGTTGCCAGCTCAAGCTGTACTTCGTTCTTGCGCAGGAACCACGGCGTCCACGGTGGATCGTACCGGGCCCAGGTCGGCTCGCCGCTGCTGGTGAGTCCCTCGCGCGTCAGGCCATCCTTCAGCGCGGTGAGGTGCTCCTGGTAATTTGTCTCCGACCAGGTGCCTGAGTA
>JAYTAT010000174.1:0-12636 GCA_043737315.1 Archangium sp. | reverse complement strand
CGATGGCGGGCGCGCACAACGTCGAAAATGCGCTGGGTGTCTTCGCGGCCGCGGTGTCTTTGGGCCTCACCGATGTGGAGATCGCGCAGGGCTTTGCGTCATTTTCCGGCATCAAGCGCCGCCAGGAAGAACGAGGCGAGCCGGGCGGGGTGCTGGTCATCGACGACTTCGCGCACCACCCCACCGCGGTGAGGGAGACCATCGCCGCCGTTGCCAGCCGCTACCCGGGCCGCCGGGTATGGGCGATCTTCGAGCCGCGCTCCAACACCTCGCGCCGCAACATTCACCAAGACGACTACGCCCGCTCGTTCACCGGGGCAGCACGCGCGTCGATCAAGATCGCCGAGCGGCACGACAAGATTCCTTTAGGTGAAGAACTCGACGTACCGCGCCTCGCTCGCGCGCTTTCCGCTCAGGACATCCCGGCCAGCGCGGAGACCACGGTCGCCGCCTTGCTCGACGAAGTGGCTCGCGACGCACAGCCGGGTGATGTGCTGCTGGTGATGTCGAACGGAAGCTTCGGTGGCTTCATCGATTCGCTGCTGACCCGCCTGGGGGCCAGGTGAGACAGCTCGCGGCGCTGCTCGTGTTGGCGCTGTGCGGGTGCATCTTCAAACCCGCGGGCCCTGAGCTGGTCGAGAAGGCGCCCCTGCTCACCCAGTCGGGCAAGCCGCTGGAAATCGTGTTGCCGCAGTATCCGGGCGGCGAGGTGTTCAAGCTCTCGGCCCATCGCGGCAAGGTGGTGCTGGTCGACGTCTGGGCCACCTGGTGTGAGCCGTGTGGCGACGCGCTCCCGCTCTACCAGGACCTCGCCGCCGAGTTCGCTGCCCGCGGGCTCGAGGTGTTCACCATCAACGTCGACGCCGACCCCCGGCCCATCGCGCCGTTTCTCGCCGAGGCGAAGGTGTCGTTGCCCGTGCTGCTCGACCCCGAGGCGCGCTTCGCCGAGTCGGTGCTCAAGGTGAAGCTGATGCCCACCGCGTTCCTCATCGATAAGAAGGGCAACGTGCGTTTCGTGCACGAGGGCTTCGACGAAGGCCAGCTCGCCACCTGGTTGTCCGAGATCGAGAGCCTGCTGGCCGAGCCTGCGCCGTGAGCGCATTTCGCACGCTCGCCGAACAGATTGCCCGGGCCGCGGGCGCGGTCCTGCGCGACAAGTTCGACCAGACCCGCACCATCGAGATCAAAGCGGGGCTGCGCTCGAACCTGGTCACCGATGCAGATCACGCCAGCGAGGCGCTGATCCTCGAGTGGCTCGCGCGCGAGGTGCCACAGCACGCGGTGTTGGCCGAAGAAACCGGCGCCGTGGGGCAGGGGGACTTCACCTGGTTCGTCGACCCGCTCGATGGCACCACCAACTACGCGCACGGCGTGCCGCACTTCTGCGTGACCCTGGCGCTGCAAGGCCCGCAGGGCATGCTGGCAGCGGTCTCGTACGATCCACTGCGCGATGAGCTCTTCAGCGCGGGCCTGGGGGAAGGCGCCACGCTCAACGGCACGCTGCTGCGGGCCAGCGCCGTCACCACGCTCGATCAAGCCGTGCTCTGCACCGGCTTTCCCTACGACGTGCAGCAGAACCCCGACGCGCCGCTGGGTCTGTTCACCCGCTTGGTGCGCCAGGCGCAGGGCATGCGGCGCATGGGCAGCGCAGCCCTCGATCTCGCGTACGTGGCCGCGGGGCGCTTCGATGGTTTCTTCGAGTTCGGCTTGAAGCCGTGGGACACCGCGGCCGGTTCGTTGTTGATCACCGAAGCGGGCGGTTCGATGAGGCGCATCGACGGAGCTGCCTACGACCCTCGTTACGGCGACGTGCAGGCCGCTGCGCCCGGGCTTTGCGTCGAACTGAACCGGGTCTGCTCGGAGTTCGTCACCAGCATCGGCTGGCAACCCCTCTCGTTCAGATGAAGCTCTCGGGCACGAAGATGATGTCGCCTGGCACGAGCTGAAAGTTCTTCTCACGGCCGATGACGATGTCTTCGACCTTCACCGGCAACTTGATCTCTTTGCCATCCACCACGCGCGTCACGTTGACGCTGTTCTTCGCGGCCGAGCGGGTCAAACCACCAGCCTGGCTGATGGCGTGGATGATGGTCATGCCGTCTTCGTAGGAAAAGGAGCCGGGCTTGGAGACCTCACCGAAGACGAACACCTTCTTCGAGTTGAACTCCTTCACCAGTGCCGAGACCTGCGGCCGGCGCACGAAGCCGTTCTTGAGGCAGGTGGTGATGGCCTCGGCCGCACCGCTGGCCGTCACGCCGCCGACCTGCACCTTGCCGCAGAGGGGGAAGTCGATGTGCCCTGCCCCGTCGACGCGGTAGACGCCGCTCAGATCGGGCTCCTGGTAGACGCGCACCTCGAGCAGGTCGTTGGCCGCCAGGGTGTTGCTGACCCCCGCGTCGGTCATCAGCAGGTTTGGCTTCAGATCGCCCAGGTTCGAGGGGTACCGGCACGCCACGAGCCCCATCGCGATCATCAGCACCGTCAGTGCCCGCATCGGAGTCAGTAGTGGAAGGCCAGGCGAAGCATCGCTTCATGCCGTGGGAAATTGTTCTGCGGGACCGTCGAGGTGCGCAGCGAGAAGGTGTAGCTCGCGCCGATGTCGAACCACGAGGTCACCGTGAAGGTCGGCCCCGCCGAGATGCTCAGCAGGAAGTCGTTGCGGGTCGGGTTGGGCACCGGGGCCAGGGGGTTCACCGGCGCCCCGAGGAAGGTGAAGTAATCAGCCGCCACCTGAGCGTTGAGCAAGAGCCGCCCTCCGAGGAGACCCAGGCTGCCACGCAGGTACCCACGGTCGTCGATGGCCGTGCCGATGCGAGGCACTGCGATGTTGTTGCGCACGTAGCCGACCGAGATGCGCGACTGGTCGGAGACGGTGTACGAGAACTCTGCCGTGCCGATGACGGTGTGAATCGAGCTGTTGCTCAGGTCGCCGCCGTAGCCCGCCAGCAGGGTGACCGCGATGCGAGGCGAGATGAGACCGGCCAGACCGGCCTGCGCGCGAAGCAGCACCTTGGGGTCGTTGCCCGAGGCGGCCACCATGTACGTGCGCCAGTCGAGGTTGACGTCGACGATCAGCGCCGTCTTGGGCAGGAACTTCCAGCGGCCGTTGAGGCCGAAGTTGAAGTTGTTGTAGTTCGACGCCGGCACCTGGGCAGGGTCGCAAGGTGCACCCGCGGTGCAACCCGCCACCAGCCCGAGCAGCAACGGTTCGAAGAGTTCGAGCGACCACGCGGCCTTGGGCGTGATTTCCAGCGCCCGGCCCCCGGGGTGAATCGGTACGGCGATGTAGAGGTTGTTGAAGAGCGAGAGGGCGCCGACCGCGAGCGCCGGGTTCTGCGTGCGATCGCTGCGAATCAGGTTGTCGCCTACCTGAAACTCGACGGCGCCGTCGCGGTTGAACTTGGTATCGAGACCGACGTTTGCGCGGAAGCCGCGGCCTTCTTGCGACAGCGCAATGGAACCCGGGGACAGCAGACCCGTGTACCAGAGGTACTCGGCAGCGCCGTTGAAGTTGATCAGCGTCGACGGGGTATCGAGATCGAACTTCGCCCCTCCGCGGAAGTGAAAGACGATTTCCGGAGAGTCGATGCCCGGCGTGAAGCGCCCGACCAACGAGTCGAAACGGCCGTCGAGCTCGAAGAACGGGTGCAATCGGCCCTCGCCGATCTTGAACCCGGGCGCCTTGGCGACCTGTCCGAAAGACGGCACGCCAAGCAGCGTCACCGTCAGCGCGACGAGCGCGCGAAAACCTGTTCCCCTCGACCCATTCATCAGTGGTTTTTTGGCTCTAGCACACGGTGTGTGCGGGCCAATCCCTTAATCGGAGACGTCTTATTCACATCGTCGGACTGGCAGGAGGCGGCCGGGAGTCGATGGAAATGGGCGGAGGCATCTGAGTCGGATCTCCGGGCGGCAGGTAGTCCGGAACTTCGACCTCGACTGAGAGGTTTTCGTCCGTTCGGAATGCCAGCTGCCCGATGCACTGCTCCGCTTCGGCCCGGAGCTGCTCGACCTTCGAGCGTGCGATCGTCACCTTCGTGAATTCGTGTTCGGCCGTCGCGGTTTCCTTGCGGGCCACGGCCTCCTGCAACTGCACGTCGGATTGCTCCGAGATGCGCAGCAGACCTTTTATCTGGGTGAGCTTCTCGTTCACGCAGTTCAGCTTCACCACGTCCTTCGTGTTGCGCGCTTCTTCGAGCTTCTGCAGCACGTCTTTGAGCGAGCCACGCATGCGGCCCACCGACTCGGCGCTCGTCTTCACTTTTTCCGGATCGGGGACTTTGGATGCGTCAGTGCCTTCAGCAGCCGGGGCCTGTGCCAGCGAGAACGTCGCGGCTGAAACCAGAAGAACGATGATGGCTCGACGAATCAAGAAGAGGCCCCCAACCGCATGAGACGAGAATGGAAGGTACGGTCCAGAGGCATGTAAGTCAACGAGAGTACTGATGCAATTGCGTTGTCACTGGGTACCCCGTGCCCCGGCCGCGATTCACGCCTGCGACAACTTGAAGTTGGCCTCGCGCAAACGCACCGAAAGCATGCGCGCGATGTTCATCACCAAAAACGCGAAGCCATCTTTGTGGCCGGTGCGAAACTCAGCCAGCCCCTCGGGCGAAAGGTGCAGCAGCTGAACGTCTGTGCGGGCGCGGACGGTGGCCGATCGGTACTCCTTGTCGACCAGGGCCATCTCTCCGAAGCACGCCCCGGTGGTGAGCGTGGCGATGGGGTTGGTGTGAGCGGCCTGAAAGACCTCCACTTCACCCGACGCGATCAAATAGAGCCCGTCACCCAGGGCACCCTCCGCGAAGATCACCCCTCTGGCGGCGATGTCCCGGGGGAGCAGGAGCGCGCAGACCGCATCCAGCTCCTGGTTGGAGAGCATCTCGAAGAGGGGAGAGCCTGAGAGGAGACCGACGCGATCCACGGCGCTCATTGTGCCACGCGCCTTGGCGAGCGCGAGTTACGAGGCGGGCGCGAAGACGAACGGGTACGCGACCGGCACGTCGGAGGGCGGCTTGAAGGGGAAGACCCAGCCACGGATGGTCGTCTTGATGCAACTGGCGACGGCCTCGTTGCCCAGGGTGTTCTCTTCGATGTCGATGTCGCTCGTGCGGCCAGCGGGGGTGATGCTGAAGCGCACCACCACTTTGCCCTTGAGGCTGGGGTTTCGTTTGAGCTCCTTCTCGTAGCACTGCTGAATGGCGCCCTTGCGGCTGCGCACGTAGGCCGCGAGCTTCTCGCGATCGACGTCTACCGAGTCGACTTCGGGCGCCTGCATCGAGACACCGCCGCGCACCGTGGCTTCTTTCTTCTCGCCGAGGCCGACGTTGCCGCCGCCCGAGGTGCCCAGATCACCGATGCCTGCCGCTGAGCCAGCAGTGCCGCCCTTGGGGCCGCCTGCTGCCAACGAATCAGCCGTCGCCACGCCGACACCGCTGGCGCCCGAGAGCGCATTGGCCACGTCGCCGACGCCGCTCGAACTTCCCAGCACGTCTTCGAAAGCACCGCCCGCACCGGCCGAACCGATCACCTTGAGCAGGCCCGAGCGCGCAACCTTCGCCTGCAGCTGCGCCTTCTTGTCGGCGTTGCTGGTGGCAGGCTTCTCGGCGACTTTCTCGGCCTTCTTGTCTTCCTTCGGCTCGTCTTTTTTCCCGTTGTCGGCCACTTCGGCCGGGGGCGCCGGTTTGATCTCGACAGGCATCATCGCCTTCACGAAGCGGTCAGGCAGCTCATCGAGGGTCAGTTCACGCTCTTCGACCACCGGCTGGCAGGCGATGAAAGTGGCCCCCGAGAAGTGCACCACCAGCGACGCGGCCAAAATCATGAAGAAGAATTGGTCGATCTGCTTGAGGATGCCGCCGCGCACTTCCGTGGGCAGCTCGATCTTCGGCGGCTCGGGGGGGGGCGCCACGAACTGGAAGAGCAACGAGACTTCACCCAGCGCGACCCGGCCCTTCGAGGCGTCGGTCAGCGGCAGCACGTAGGCGTCGCGGCGCTGCTTGGCCAGACCCTTGGCGATCGCGTCCTGAAGAGAAATCTCCTGGCCGTTGACCGAAATCTTCCCGTCCATCGCGGTGGTGAAGACCAGCGAGTACTGCTCGTTGACGGCTTCGAAGAGCGTGAACGAGGGCGGAAGGTTCGAGACGGGAACGACGATCGTGTTGGTCGCGTTCTGGCCGACAGACACCGGCCCTCGACGCTTGAGCGTCCGGTCTTCGGTGATCTTGCTGCCCTGAATCAGGGCGACACGAAGAAGCTTCAGGCTGGCTTGCGGTTGCGCCATGACTTTCCTTAGACAGCGACGGGCGGACTGGGTTCCTGAAAATCGCCGCCGCCTCCATGAACTGGAGGCACTTTCAATTCTTAGCCCTCAGGGGGGCGGTACTCAAGATTCACAAACGGTCAGAAAACGTCCTTTTCGACGCTCTTCTCGACCTTGGGTACGAAGGTTTCGGCGCGGTTCAACTCGTCGAAGTTCAAGGTGGAGCGCTGCAGAATGTAAAACGCCTGCGGCTTCTGAATTCGCCCTTCGACCGTGATGGCGTCGAGGCGGATGACCTTCTTCTTTTTGGCCGCCCCGGGATCCTGGGCCAGCGCGAGTGAAGAGAACACAGCGATGGAAAGGATGAGTCGCGTCATTTGTCGTCGTCTCCCAGCTTAGCGGCCGGCGGAGCCTTTGGGGCAGGGGCGGGCGCAGGGTCGTCATCGCCCAGCTTGGAGGCCGGCTTCTTCGCCGCATCGGCCGCACCCTTTCTGGCCGCAGCGTCGTCGAGCTTCTTTTGCGCCTCGTCGAGCTTCTTCTGTTTGACGGCCGCAGCGTCATCGAGCTTCTTCTGCTTCGCGGCCTCGGCAGCCTCTTCTTTCTTGCGGGCGGCGTCACCCAGCTTCGCCAGGCGTGCGGCTTCGGCGTCGGCTTTCGCCTTCGCAGCGGCGTCGAGCCTGGCCTGGTTCTCGGCGGCGATCCGGTCTTCTTTCTGCTTCTTCGCGGCTGACTCGGCATCAGCCTCGGCCTTGGCCTGGGCATCGGCCCTGGTCTGCTTCTCGGCGTCGATCTTCGCCTGCGCTTCTTCGGCGGCCTTCTTCTTCGAATCTTCTTCCGCCTTCTTCGCGTTCTCGACCTTCTTGAGCTGATCCTTCTTCTCGCGCTCCTTGCGCCGGTCTTCCTTCTCGATGCCTTTGTTGGCGTCCTTCACGTACTGCTCGACGCGCTCGTCCTTGCCGCCCTTCTCCTTGTACTGAGCGAAGTAGGTGATGGCGGTCTTGTAGCGCTCGAC
This sequence comes from Archangium sp., assembly GCA_043737315.1. Taxonomy (GTDB): domain Bacteria; phylum Myxococcota; class Myxococcia; order Myxococcales; family Myxococcaceae; genus Archangium_A. Next base: position 5,362 of record JAYTAT010000174.1, on the reverse strand, counting down.
GGTGTCGACGCCGGCAATCTCCATGTCGAGGTAGGTGACGCCGAGGTTGAAGGCGACGTCAGGCAAGTCGGGGCGGCTCTTCTGCACCAACTGGTACTCAGCGATGGCCTTGGGCGCCTGCTGCAGCCCTCGGTACGCGTTGCCCAGGTTCAGGTGCGCGACGGTGAACCCGGGGGCGGCGGCCACGGCGGCCTCCAGCTCTTTGACGGCCGACTCGTAGTCGCTGGCGTCGTTGAGCAGCGCGCCGAAGTTGTTTCGCGCTTCGGCGAAGTCCGGCTTGAGCAGGGTGGCCTGGCGGAACGACTCGAGCGCCTGCGGGCGCTGCTTGAGCTGCAGCAAGACGAGCCCCAGCGCGTTGTGCGTGGCCGCGTCGTTGGCGTCGATGGTGCGCGCGTTCTCGAGCACCAGACGGGCGAGCTCGGTCTTCGACTCCTTGAAGTAGACCTGCGCGAGCAGCTGCATGGCGCGCACGTTGCGCTCGTCGGCCTTGAGCACCTTCTTGGCTTCAGAGGCCGCGGGCTCGAGCTTGTTCTGCGCGAGCAGGCTGTAGACCAGCGCATTGCGCGGGGCGATCGCGCCGGGGGTTTGGGCGATCGCCGCGCGCAGCTCGGAGTCGAGCTGGCTAAACCTGCCCTGACGACACTGGAGCCGCGCGAGGTAGTCCCATGCGGTCTCCTGCGCGGGGTCGATCTCGATCGCCCGGCGGTAGTTGCGCTCGGCCGCGCCGAGGTCACCCTTGCGCTCTTCCACCACGCCGAGGTTCGTCCACGCGTAGGCCGCCCTGTCGTTGCGGCTGAGCACGTCTCTGAACGCCGCTTCAGCGAGCGCGGTGTTGCCGCTGCCCAGCGCCGCCACGCCTTCTTTGAAGCGCGATTGCGTCGACGCATCGAAGGCGGGCGCTGCGGCTGGTGACGGGGCCGCGGCCGGGGACACCTCACCACCTGCCGCCGGCCTCATCACCTCGGCGGTGGGCGTGGGGGCCGTCTGGGTCTTCGGCGTGTAGGGAACCTCGGGCGTTTCCGCCACGGGCCTGCCGTCATCCTTCGGGGCGCCCTCGGGCGTGGTGGCGCAAGCCGAGACGAGCGCGAACGCGATCAGCAGCAGACGCTTCACTTGTCACCCTCGCCGAGCTTCTGCGGAGCTGCGAGCGCCCGCTCGTTGCCGGTGACCGAACTGACCGCACCGTCGGGGAAGACCAGCTCTTGCGAGACCAGCGACTTGGGCTCTTTGAGCATCGGGTATTCCTTGGGACGGAAGCGGTTCAGCGACTCCAGCGTCTTCTTGGTCCACTCGTTGCTCACGCGGTACTTCTTCGCCTCGGCCCAGGCAGCCGAGTACACCTCGACGGCCTTGTCTTCGAGGGCCACCGTCTGACCAGACAAGGTGTCCTGGTAGGTGACCACGGCCTCTTCACCCAGGCGCTTGATTTCGGGGGGCACGGGCGTCTCGAGGATGGTCTGGGCGAAGCGCTCGAGGGTGTGACCCTTGCGGTAGAAGGCCGCCAGCGTCCACTCGACGCGTTTGTACTTCATCACCTGGTCGTAGGCGTCGTTGACCTTCTTCACGCCGGCCTTCTTGGCGGTGAAGCTGTTGGTCAGCGCCTTGCCGGTGCCGCCAATCTTGATCTTGTCGAAATCGGCGAAGATGTACTCAGCCAACTCGAAGCGCGCGTAGGCGGCGGCTTCTGCGGCGATGGGTGAGGTCTCCGACTTCAGGTTGCGCTTGTCGAACTCGTCGGCGGCGGCCTCGTAAGCCTTCTTCGCGCTCACTTCGTTCTTCTGCTTCTTGAAAGCGTCGCCGATGCGCTTCTTGGCATCGATCACCAGTTCGACCTGCGCGGTCTTGCTGGAGAACTTCTGCACGAACTCGCTGAGTGCGGCGATCTCCTTGCTGCTGTCGCCTTGCTTTTCGTAGATGAGCGCGGCGCGAAACTGGTTCTTCGGTGCGTCTTCGCTGTTCGGGTACACGTCGGCGTAGCGCAGGTACGCAGCAGCCGCTTCGTTGTACCGCTGCAGGCCTTCCATCAGCCGGGCGGTGTTGAAGAGCGCGTTCTCGCGGTCCTTCGAGGCCGGGTAATCCTTCACCAGCCTCTGGTACTTCTCGATCGCCTTGTCGAAGTCGTACGACTTCTCGGCGTTGACCGCGACGCGGAAGAGAGCGGCGCCGGCGAGCTTGGAGTTCGGGTACTCGCTGAACACGCGCTCGTACAACTTCTGCGCCGAGTCGAAGCGCTGCACGTTCTCGTAACAAACGGCCGCGTTGTTGAGCGCCTTGTCGGCGAACTCGTGCCTGGGCTCGGCGGCGACGAGCTCGATGTACTTCCTGGCCGCGTCGTCGAACGACCCCTTGGCCATCAGCTCTTCGGCGAGCTTGAACTTACCGCCCAACTCGAACTTCTTGAGTTGGCTGTACAGCTCGGACTTCGGGTCGATGACGTCCTTGTTCGCAGCCAGCTCTGCGGCCTCTTGTTCCACGGCGGCCCAGTTCTTGTCGGTCAGCCGCGACTCGACGATGAGGTTGACCGCGAACTTCGCGACCTCGGCCTTGGGGTAGGTGGTGATGATCGACTTGAAGCGCTTGCGGGCCTCGTCGAACTGGTTGTGCGTGTAGAAAAGCTCGGCGGCCCGGTAGGCGATCGCAGGCGACTTGTCGTCGCCGGCCTTGGCGCGCAGCAGGTACTTGTCAGAGGCATCGACCAGCGTGGTCTCGAGCGGCGTCAGCTCGATCGCCACCACCTTGTCGCCTTCGGGTCGGTCGGTCGACTTGAGCACCAGGTATTGCTTGGCGATGCCGCTCTTCACTTCGAGATCGAGCTGCTTCTGGTTGCTGAGCACCGCCGAGTACGCCGAGTCGAGCTGGTACTTCACGTCTTGGCTCGAGTCGCGCACGCTGGCGTAGCGCTTGGCCGCGAGCCCGAACTGGAACGAGTTGTACAGACAGTCGGCCAGGTAGAACTCCATCTCGTAGGCGTTCTTCGAGCGGGGGAAACGCTGCAGGTAGCCGTCGTAGGCCTTGGCCGCGGTCTCGAAAGCGCCCTTGGCGAGATCGAACTTACCCTCCTGCTTGTAAACGAGGGCCTGCTGGTGGTGGTAGATCGCGGTCGAGTACAGGCTCTTCTCGGCGAGCTCGCCGGCGGCCTGCACCACCTCGGGATCACGTTTCCACTTCTCGTGCCACGGGGTGCCGGCCACGAACATGTTGGCGAGCTTCGAGCTCTCGGCGAATGCCTCGTCGAGGCGGCGATCACGCTCATAGGCCTGCACGATGCGCTGCTGAATCTTGGGCGCGTCCTTGTTGAGCGGATCCTTCTGCAGCACCAGCCGGTAGGCCTCGATGGCCTCGGGGTGTCTGGTCTGATCGAAGTAGACGTCGGCCATGCGCCGGTACACTTCGCCCTCGTAGCGGCGGCCACCGAGGCGCGCGAAGGTCTCTTGCGCTTTCGCCAGTGAGCCCCACTTCTCGTCGACGAAGCTGATGGCGGTGTACTGCAGCGCCTCGTTGCGCAGATCGCCGCCGACCTCTTCTTCGCCCTTCTTCTTCGCGTCGGCCTCGTAGAAGTCGACCAGGTTCAAGAACCGCGCGACGGCGTCGTCGAACCGATCCATCCGGTAGTAGACCCAGCCGAGTTTGTAGACGGCCTTGTCGTAGAGCGGATGTTTGGTGTCTTCGACCGCGTGCTCGTAGGCCTCGGCCGCGCGCGCCAGGGCATCAGACACGTCGTAGGCATCGAAGTAGTACTCGCCGATGCGCACCCAGGCTTCGGTGGTGAAGCGCGACTTCGGGTAGCGGGCGATCAGCTGCTCGTACGAGCCGCGCGCCTTCTCGAAGTCTTCCTGCTTTTCCTGGCAGTAGCCCAGCAGGTACCAGCTGGCGTCGTTGAGCTTGTAGGTGGGGAAGTCGGTGAGCAGGCGCGTGTAGAGCGCGATCGACTTGCTGAAGTCGATGCGGGGCTCAGGCGGCGGCGCGATGTTCTTTTCCGGGTCGAGCTTCTTGAGCGCCTCTTCGTAGTCGCGCATCGCGATCGCCTGATCGTCGGAAGTGCGCTCGTAATAGAGCTCGGCCAGCCGGAACATCACGTCGGGCGTGTAGCGGGGGTCGTTCGGGTAGCGGGTGAGGAACTCTTCGAAGGCGGCGATGGCGTCGAGGCGTTCGCGACGCTCCAGCACCTCGAGGTCACGGATGGCCTTTTCGTAACTGTTCGAAAGCGTGTTCCGCTTCTCTTCGTATTTCTTTTCCACCAGCAGCTGCACCTCGCGCTTGAACTCGCGCGATTCAGACTCGTAGAGCTCGAGGGCCTGGGTCAGCTCGTCGAGCTGGGCCTTCTGCTCGGGCGTGCTGCCCATGCCTTCGAAGAAGCGCGATTTGGGCTTCGTTGCCGGGGCGACGTCGGTCTTGCTGGTCTCTCCACCCGCAGAAGGGGAGGGCATCTGTGGACCGGTCAAGCCGGCATCAGGCGCGGCCACGCCCGCGTCTACCGCGGCTTTCCCCCTGGCGCCTTTGGGAGACGGAGGGGCCTGGGCGAAGGCCGGCGCGGCAGCCACACACAGCACGCTGAGCAGGGTCGAGAAGCGCATCAGTCGACGTCCTTGAGCACTTCTTTGAACTCGTCATCCAGCTGCTTGAGTTCCCTGTCTTTCTGGGATGCAAGCTTCTGAATTGAGCTGGTCTTGTCCTGCTTGCGCTGGAAGGAGACGTCGACCACGCCGACGTCGGCCTTGAGCACCAGGTCGTAGAAGCTCTGGCGCACGCGCTTGAAGCTGTCGAAGGCGATGCGGCCCACGAGGTTGCGGGTCTCGCCGGTGACCGCCGCGGTCTCGGTGCGGTAGCCCTCGATGAGGCGCTGCTCGAGGAGCACCTGCTCGCGCAGCTTCTGGGCCTTCTGCGCCACGCGTTCCCTCACGATGCCCTTGCTGCGCACCACGCGCTCACGCACCGCGTTGCAGTCGGCGCGAATCACGTCGGCGCGCAGCAGCACTTTCTGGGCATCACCGGGGAGCAGCTGGCGCGACTGGCCCAGCAGCTGGCGCTCCTGCTCGAGCAGCTGCGCGTACTCCTGCTTGAGCAGCCCTTCGCCGCCGACGGCCTTGTCAGCGTTGTTGCGCTCGGAGAGCATCTGCGAACGAAGCTCATCGAGCTGCGCCTGCATGCCGTCGAGGGCGCGTTGCTCCAAAGTCACCTTCTCGAGGAACGCCTTCTCGTCTTCGGGCTTGTTCTTGCGCTGTGCCTTGGTGTCGTCGACGAACTTGCGGATGGCCGTCAGCTGCGCCTGCTGCGCCTGGATGTCGATGCCCAGCTGGAAGGCCGTCTTGTCGAGCGCGTCGATGGCCGCCTGAATGCGCTCTTTGCGCGCCTTGACCTGCTC
>JAYTAT010000173.1:0-5191 GCA_043737315.1 Archangium sp. | reverse complement strand
CGCTGAGCGGTACCCCGCCCGAGGTCACCGAGCCAGCCGGCTTGCTCAGCCACACGTGATCCGCGCCGTTGATGACGTACGCCTTGTAGCCCGCGTCGGCGAGCGGTCCCCCCACGTGGGCCAGCAGGCCGGCTTCGAACTCACACGGCCCTCCACCGTCGGCGTCACACGCGAGGTTGGGGTTGCCCGGCGGCTTCGCGAGGCCCGTGCTGATGGAGGTGTCGCGCTTGCTGCTGATCAGCGCGCCGCGATGGTTGGGATATTGCGCGACGTTGTACCGATAGATGGGCGAGAAGCCGCCCGCGTCAGGCTTGCACTGGGTGCACCCAGGCACGGTCGTCGAGAAGCCGAAGCGCTGCTCGAGCTCCTCAAAGACTGCGCGCGTAAAATACGGCTCCGAAAGATAGGGCCCGGAGTCGTCGATGAGCACCAGGTCGACCGAGGGGTTCCACCTGGAGGCCACTCGCGTGAGGTTCCACGGTGCGCCGAAGCCGCCGGCGCTGCTCCCTGCGACTACCAACTGCGTGGCGTTGGCGAACGTCGGGGCGACACGGGTGAGGATGGCGTCGACGTTGGCCGCTCCGGCGTGGTGGATGACAGCGCCACCGTCAGCCAGGTAGCTGGTGACTCGATTACCCATGTGAAAGTCGCCCGTGCAGTAGGGCACGTAGACGTAATTGAAGTCACGGAAGGGGTTCACCGCGTTCGTGCGCTGGAAGGTTCCCCTGCCGAGCACCAAAGCCTTCTCGATGTTGAATTGCTGCGGCCCGTAGCCATCGAGGTGGGTCGCGTCCAGGTCCACGAAACATTGCTGGTAGGTTGAACACCGCCCGCCGCCCTGGAGGTAGAAGAAGAGGCGGGTGCTGCCAGCGTGCGGGTTGATGGCAATGCCCGTGGGCGTGCCGTCTGCGCAGACCATTCCCGGGATCTGAATGAAGGTCCACGTGTCGTAGGGTGCCGCCCCCGGGACCGCGATCGGCATTTCGACCCCGCCACTCCCGCCGCCCGCCGCACTCCCTCCTGTGCCCGAATCGCTGACGAATGGTTGGGAGTCACAAGCAAGAACTCCGGCTGCACACAGCAGAGCATGGAGGCGCATGAGGGGTGAACACGCTGCTTCGGAGAAAGTTGCGGGAACAACCGAAACGATTCGGGGCCGCTCGTGTTCATTGGTCGAAGGGAGTGACCGTGCTCAAGATCAGTCTTTGTCTCTTGGCCGGAGCGCGGTCTTTCATGTCAGGACCCACGAAGACTGATTCGCCGTCAGCTGTAAAACAAGATGACCCCCGCGATCGCGATCGCGTTCACCACAACGATGTAAATCGCGATTTTCGTCGTGTTCGACTGGCCCGTCTTGCCGTTGTACGTCGCTCCGCACGAGCCACACTTGACGTGGCTGAAGATCCGCGGGCCAAGCGCTCCGCCCCACCAGGCGAACGAGACGGGCGCCGCCGTCTGCGCCTGGCACTGGTAGCAGGCGGCATGCGGGCTGGTGGGCTGTCGGGCGCGGCACGCCGGGCACAGGCCGTTGCCGCAGGCTCCGCAGACGAAGCTGCCGCACCGCGGACATGCCGCGATGGCGTTCGACATGGAGTGGGTGGCGCACATCGCTCCATCGGGGGTCGCGAGCATGGACCAGACTCTGGCCCAGCCGCCCGCGCGCGCCTAGAGATCGCTCTTCGACTGCGCTCGATCGTTCGCGATGGTTCTGAACTGCCCGCCCACCCGAATGTCACGCCACAGGTGCGCCCGCACCTTTGCCACCGGCTCACGTCACCCGAATCAGCTTCACCTCTCCTCGTGCTGGACACTCCTGCACGCTTGCCTCGACCGCCTCACGTAGCGAACGGGCCGCCCCGGGGGGCTGGGGCTCTGTCTGCCGGGAGAGCGCGGAGACGACCTCGAGCCTGGCGTGACGGTGAAGCTGATCACCAGAGGAGGACGCGGCGAACACCGTGCGTGCGCACGTCTCGCGGCTCGCTACCAATGAAGGGGTTCGCCTCATCGTGAGGCCGACGTTCAGCGGTCGCTGCCTCAAGGCGCGCGTCTGATCGACAGGACGCTGCGGTTGCTGTGGAACTCCCCGGCGATCACGTACACGACGTGCTGCTCCGGCAGGGGGCCGATCGCCGGCACCAGCACGTGCCGAAGCGCCTGAGGTACTCGCGCCTGAATTGCTGTCACCTCTGTCGACGAGGTCAGCTCGATGGTTTGAATGGCACCTGTTGCCAGCTCGACCCGGTACACGTGTGCTGCGGAGGGAGCCCCTACGTACAGAAAACCTGGCTCGCCGAACTCCACCACGTTCGATCTCGGCAGGCCGGGGTACGCGCGAGAGAGGCCCCCGTCTCTGGACTGCACGAACAAGTTGCCCGCTGGGTAGCCGTACGCCGATATCGCTACGAGGTCGCCATCGTCACTGACCACGAAGCCGAATACCCCCGACCTGGCGCCCCCCACCTGCAGATCTGGGTGCAGTGGGAGCGGTGTACCCGCTGCGGGAGGGTTGACCTCGGCCACCCTCGTCTCGAGCAACGGGTAAAAATACGCCAACTTCTCGCCTCGGCCGATCGGCTCGAAAGGCTGCAGACCGTCAGTGATGAAGATGGGTGAGGTCTGCAACACCACCGGCGCCGCTTCGGTCGTGCCCACGGTCGAGGCGACGCGCATGGTCGCTTCTGTAGTCGATACGCTGATCAGCTGTCGGTGTCGGCGGCCGTCCGAGGTGAACGCCACGGCCATCGTCTTTCCGTTCGCCACGCTGTCGGGGAAGAGCGTTGGTGCGCCCGTCAAGGGATAGCGCACCAGCCCGTGAAAAGCGGGCGCCCAACCGGCGTCATCGGGCCCGCGCACGACTTTTCTCGTGCAGACCACCCGCGGCGCGAAGTTGGGCGCGGTGGTCGCCGGGGGAGTGTAGGCCTGCGATTCGAACGTGTGCCGCGCGGCCACGAGATCGTATTCGGTGACGAAGCTGCGCAAGACGCCGCCGTCGGACTCGGTGCGCTGGTACAGAAGCAGGCCATTGGTCACCTTTGACCAGGCAAAGTTTCGCGGCTTGAGCCCGGTCGGGTTGACTCCCACGCAGAACCCAGCGGGGCTCGTGCACGGCAACGTCAACGGGTGCGGTGGAGCGAAGGTCAACTGCGTGCGCGCGCCCACCGCGGCCTCGATGAGCGTGTTGGCCTCCACCGTCACCGTTTCTTCGGTCACGCTCACAGGCACCGCCTGCCCCCAGCTTTCATCCGGAGCGCGTAGCCACGTCAGGCAGTCCCGCGTCGTCTGCTCAATCACATACAGCTCAGTGGGAAAGACCGGCAACGTGAGCGTCACCGGCTTCGCGAAGACCTGCGCTCGGGGCGAGAACCCGAACGAAGGGCCGACGAAGCGCGCGCCGGGGCCCAGCTCAGGCTCATCATCGGTCGTGAACGCGTCGATGGTGATGGTCGTGGTGAGTGCTCCGGGCGGGATGACCAGCCTCACGCCCTCGAAGTCGGTGCCGGCGGCACCTTCGATGGTCGCGCCACTCGGGCCCACCTCGAGCGGAAAGGTTCCGGTCACGGGCACCGGACCACCGCCACAAGCGAAAAGACAGCTGATCACTGCGAGCGATGCGGGCTTGAGCATGGTCGTGCCTACAGCAACGCCCGCGCCATGGGCGGCCCGTTTCAGCGCGTTGTGAAAGTGTTGGCTCGAGCCGACAGTCGCGGGGTTCGCCCCACAGCGGCTGCAGGTGAGAGCAAGTCGTTCGATTCAGTTCAGCCGTCGAGTGCCGGGAGGATCTTGCACGGGCAACGTGGCTCAAACGATCTCTCGACGACTGCTCAGATTTCCTTCGGCGGTTTGGTGGCAGCGTCGTGGCGCTCTTCACCTGGTCGGTGTGAGCAATCATGAACTTCTGCGAGATGGAGAATGCGTTTGTGCGGATGGACCCGGAAAACAGGGTCTCGTTTGCCGAGCAGGATGAGACATCGTTCATGGCCTTCGATCTCAGCCGTGAGCTCGTCACGAACCGCGTCGTAATCGTTCAAATTCAAGCCACTCGTTTGGCGAGCAAGACGTTATTCGAATTGGGGACGATGATAACGCGAATGCGTGAAAAGGTGATGCTCGTGGCAACGGCAGCACCGTCTGGCGCAAATAGTCTCACGACGACCACTCACTGCCCGAGGCCTTTCGACGGTGATGGCTGCTCGCTGCTGAGGCGATGTGGCTCCTCCCGGGGACGAAGAGGTCACCCGCGTGCTGCGAGGGGCGAAGAAGAACTGGGCGCACCTCAATCGAGCAGCCCGTGCCTTGGCCCGATCCGTGCTCAGTGGTGAGGTCGAACTCGCAACAGGGAGAACGACGATGGCATCTGCAATCAAAGACAAAGTGAAGGGCGCGCTGCGTGAGACCAAGGGCAAGGCGAAGGAGGCCGCCGGGAAGATCACGGACAACCCCAAGCTTCAGGGCAAGGGCGCAGCCGAGAAGGTCGCCGGCAAGGCTCAGCGAAAGCTGGGTGAGATCAAGACCGTGCTGGGGAAGTAGTCAAGCTGCGCTCCGCCGACCTCGTGCCGGTGCAGCTCCAAGACGATCACGGCCTTGAGCTGGCCGGTGCGGGCCGGATCGAGGACTTATTCCTCGACGGTCTTGGTGCTGACCAGGCTCTCCATCGACAGCGCCTTGCCCTTGCCGTCGATCTTCGGCAAGCACGAGACCGGGCTGTCGCTCTGCGATGGTTTTGAGCACCGGCGGCAGCGTCAAGCCCTCGAGGGTGGGCACCGCGTTGGAAATGGCGCGCAACAAAAGGTGTCGTACTTCTTCACCTGATCGAGGCCCGCCTGGATGAGGGTATCGGTAATCCAACACCTTATTCATCGTTGCTGCGTCCATGGGCCGGGCACTCTCTGGCTTTCGTTTCAGCGCTCCGAAACGAAGGAGCAGAAACGTCATTTTGATGGAGAGCATCTGCCCTCCACGCCTCTAAAGCCGCAGAGCCCCTCATAAATGGGGTGGCGCAGGAGGTGCACAGTGCCGCTGCCATGAATGCACGAAATGCCGGAACGAATGTTGTTTCTCTCTTGGCCGCCGCGGTGGCGTTGGTGGCGGCCTCGGCCTTCGCCCAGACCGCACCTTCCCTTGGACAGGCCGGCAGCTTCGCGGTCCTCGGGAGCACGGACGTCAACAACACCGGCCCCTCGCGGCTCTTCGG
>JAYTAT010000172.1:0-5194 GCA_043737315.1 Archangium sp. | reverse complement strand
CACGCGCCGGGCCCCGCAGGTGTTGGTGCACGCCCACGTTGCCCAGCCGCTCGAAGGAGCCCTCGAGCGTGGCCACGCCCAGCACCTTGGTCGCGGTCAGCGCGACGGAGCCCTTGGGTGTGCGCACGAGCACGGCACGTTTGAAGACTTCATCGACCGGGTGGCCGGTCAGCCGGGTGAGGTCGACCACCGGCAAGACTTCACCCCGGTGCGCGAAGACGCCGAGCAGGTGAGCCGGTGCGCCCGGCACCCGGGTGAGCGTCGGTACGTTGACGACCTCGGAGGCCGTGTCTGCAGGCACGGCATACAGACTGGAGCCGCAAGCGAAGACCAGATGTCCATGCACGTCGGCCACGGGCGCATTTGAAGCACACCTCTCCCCCGCGCCCAAGGTGAAGCTGCTCAGGCCACGATGCGCGCACACACCGCGGCGTCGACGCGCTGGGCCAATTCATCCAGGCGCGCCCCCAGGCCTTCGTGCATCAGCTTCAGGTGACGGGTGTGCAGCTCGGCCTGGGTGCGCAGCCGCTCCAGCACATCGAGCCGGCGCACCAGGAGCGAAGCGCGCTGACGAGGCTGGGTGAAGAGGGCCTCCAGCTCGCGGGTGAGGGTGGCGAGGCTCAGCTGGACGGCGCTCAGGGCCGAAGCGCGGAGTGCGGCGAGGGTGTCGGCCGAAGCGCGCACTGGCACGGTGTGCAGCTCCCAGCCCCGCAATTGGCTCAAGGCCCCCCGCAGCGTCGCGAGCGAGGTGTCGAACTCAGGGGTGAGCCAGAACACGCCGCTGCGCTCGAGCACCGGCACCGCCAGCCACGCGTTCAAGGTCTGCTCGAGCGCCGCAGGAAGACCCTCGGTCACTCTGGGCAACCCGGCGCGTGACCAGACGGCGCTGACGTCGGGGGGCGTGACGAGCGCGCTGCCTGCCCACCAGACCAGGTGACCCAGGGGGGCGAGCGAGAAGAGCGGGCCGAACTGCATCGGGTGCTGCGCTCCTCCGGCCCACTTTCGGCCTGAGACCTTACTCTCGTTTCTTCGGGTCAAGGGGCGACGACCTTTCCCGATTGCTGGTCGTTGCCTCGGCTGCGGGTGATCGCTAAGGGCTTGAAAGGTGTTCGCCCTCTTTCAGGAGCTGCAGCGGTACGTCGGGTTCGGCGAAGCCGACGAACGTGCGCTCAGGGCGTTGCACCCGAAGTTGACGGCGAGTTTTCCGGCGATCTCCGAGGCGTTCTACGAGCGGGTGCTGGAGCACGCCGACGCGCGCGCCGCGCTGACCCGGGGCGAGAAACACGTGGGCCAGCTCAAGGGCAAGCTGGTCACCTGGATGAACGAGCTCTTCCAGGGCCCGTGGGATGCGGCCTACGTGGAGCGGCGCGCGCGCATCGGCCGGATGCACGTGCAGATCGCGTTGCCCCAGCACTACATGGTTTCCGCGATGAACGTGGTGCGCGTGCAGCTGCGCGACCGCATCGCCGCGGTGGTCGACGAACGTTCTGAAGAGGGCCGGGTGGCGCGCGACGCGATGGAGCGCATCTGCGATCTCGATCTCGCGTTGATGCTGCACACCTATCGGGAAGATCTCGAAGCCAGCCAGGCGCGCTCGGAGCGGCTGTCGACCTTCGGCCAGCTGGTGGGGACCATCGGTCACGAGCTGCGAAACCCGCTGGGCGTCATCGAGACCTCGCTCTACGTGCTCAAGAGCCGGCCTTCGACCGACGAGCGCACCTTGAAACACCTCGATCGCATCGGGCTGCAGGTGACGCTGGCCAACGACATCATCACGCAGCTGCTCAACCTCATTCGTGATCAGCCGCTCAAGACGGGCCCGGTGGATCTGGGGCAGCTCGTCCTCGAGGCCTTGAGCAGCGTGAGGACAGGCATCGTCTTCACCCCGCCGCCCGCCTTTGACGTGCAGGGTGACGCCACCCAGCTGCGGCAGGTGGTGGTCAACCTCGCGCAGAACGCCACGCACTTCGCAGGCGCCGGGGGCCGGGTCGAGGTCACCCTGCAGGCCACGCCGCTCGACGCGATTCTGACAGTCGATGACGACGGGCCGGGCATCGACCCCACCATTCGCAATCGCATCTTCGAGCCGCTGGTGACCACGCGGCCGGGGGGTATTGGCCTGGGCCTGGCCCTGGTGCGCCGGGTGGTGGAGCGGCACGGCGGGGTGGTCTCGGCCTCGCGTGGGCCTCTGGGAGGAGCGCGGTTCACCGTTCAACTGCCCCTGAAAGGCGCAGGGGAGCCGTCATGAGCCGTACGTACCTGGTGGTCGACGACAACGCCGAGTTCGCGGAGAACGTGGCGGAGATCCTCACCGATGCGGGCGCCGAGGTGTTCACCGCTTCGGATGCGGGTACGGCTCTGGCGCAAATGCGGCGCACCCGCTTCGACGGCGTGGTGACCGACATGCGCATGCCGGGCGTGTCGGGGGCCGAGCTGATGAGGCAGCTGCGGGCGATCGACCCCGGGGTGCCGGTGGTGCTGCTCTCGGCCTGGGCCCTGGACGCGCAGGTCGAAGCCGCGCGCCACATGGGCCTGCTGGCGGTGTTGAGCAAGGCCAGCGGCACACCGCACTTGATCGAGCTGATGGAGCACGCCCGCCGCGACGCCAGCGTGGTGGTGATCGACGACGATCGCGCGCTGGTGGACAACCTGAGCGAGGCGTTGGCCGACCGGGGCTTCACCGTCTGCGCGGCCTCGTCGCTCGAGGAGCTCGAGGCGATCACCGTCAAGCCCATCGCCGCCCTGGTCGACGTGCGCATGCCCGGGTCGATCGACGGGGCGGCGCTCGTGCGGGTCAAGGAGCTCTTCCCCGGGACGCCGACGCTGGTCGTGACCGCCGCGCGCGAGTACCAAAAGGAAGGCGAGGAAATCTTTCGAAAACCGTTCGACACGGCCAAGCTGATGGCGCGCCTCGAGGCGCTCGCACAAAAGGCAGGAGCCGCGTGACTGCAAGGCTGCTCATCGTCGAAGACAACAAAGACTTCGTGGCGAACCTCACGGAGATCCTCGTCGACCTGGGTCACGAGGTGCGTTCGGCCGACAGTTGTAAGCAGGCGCTCGAGCTGGGCCGCGACTGGGTACAGGTCGCGCTGGTCGATCTGCGCCTGCCCGACGGCGACGGAACGCGACTCGCGGAAGAGCTGAAGGATCAGAGCGCCGACTGCGAGATCATTCTGCTCACCGGCCATGCCTCGGTGGAGTCTGCCGCGGCCGCCGTGCGCGCGGGCGTGTGGGACTACCTCATCAAGCCGTGCGCGACGCCCGATCTGCTGGCGACCTTGAGCAAGGCGCTGCGTCACGTCGACGCGCAGGTCGAGCGGCGCGAGCTGGCGCGGCGGGCGCAGCGGGCCGAGAAGCTCGCGGCGGTGGGCACGTTGACCGCGGGGCTGTCCCACGAGATCAGAAACCCTCTCAACGCGGCGGCCCTGCAGCTGACTGTTCTGGAGCGCCGGCTGCGCAAGCTCGAGCCCTCGATGCAGGCGCCGTTGATCGAGCCACTGAGCCTGGTGCGAGACGAGATTCGGCGCCTGGAGCACATTCTTCAGGACTTCCTGCAGTTCGCCCGGCCCGCGCACGTGAACATGCGGCCGGTGGCGATCGACGAATTGCTGGCGCGCGTGGTGGCCCTGCTGCGCAGCGATGCAGAGCGCCGGCAGATCGAGCTCGAGTGCGTGCCCCGCAGCGCGACGGGCGCTTCAGGCGACGCTGATCAGCTGCGCCAGGTGTTCATGAACCTGACCTTGAATGCGCTCGACGCAGCAGGGCCCGGCGGCAAGGTGCGGGTGGAGAACTTCTCAGACGCAGACGGAAGCCACATCTACGTGGATGACTCGGGGCCGGGCGTCGCATCGGAACAACGCGACCGCCTGTTCGAGCCCTTCTACACCACCAAGGCCCAGGGCTCGGGGCTGGGGCTGCCCATCAGCCACGCGATCGTCTCGCAGCACGGCGGGCGCATCGAGCTGGGTCGCAGCCCGCTGGGCGGGGCACGGTTCGAAGTCGTGCTCCCGCGCCGGTAAGACGTCTTTCAGTTCACGTGCGGCTTCTCAACAGTGTGCTGCGCGTCGGCGTATTCCTTGAGCCGGTACTGAATCTTGCGCACCGAGATGCCCAGCAGATCGGCTGCGCGTGAGGTGGAGCCATCGACCAGCTCCAACGTGCGCAAGATGGCCTCGCGCTCGATGTCATAGAGCGTCGCGCCGGGGATGAGAGAGTCACCCGTGCGGTTGGTCGGCCGGGGCCCCCGCAGGGCGATCGGGAGATCGTCTGCGGTCAGGTCGTCGCCGCGTGCGAGCACCACCGCGCGTTCGATGACGTTGCCCAGCTCGCGCACGTTGCCCGGCCAGTCGTAGGAGAGCAGCGCGTTGAGGGTGCCAGGGGCCAGGCCCTTGAGGCTCTTGCCGTGCACTTCGCCGTAGCGCTCGAGGAAGTGGTTCACCAGCGCAGGAATGTCGCTCTTGCGGCGGCGCAGGGGCGGCAGGGTCACCGAGACCACGTTGAGGCGATAATAGAGGTCTTCGCGGAAACGGCCCGCCTTCACCTCGGCCTCGAGGTCGCGGTTGGTGGCAGCGACCACGCGCACGTCGACCTTCACGGTCTGGGTGCCGCCGACGCGCTCGAACTCCTGCTGTTGGAGCACGCGCAGCAGCTTGACCTGGAGACCCGGGCTGACGTCGCCAAGCTCGTCGAGAAAGAGCGTACCGGTGTTGGCCAGCTCGAAGCGGCCTTCGCGGCGGCCCACCGCGCCGGTGTAGGCGCCCTTCTCGTGACCGAACAGCTCGCTCTCGAGCAGGGTCTCGGTGAGCGCGGCGCAGTTCACCTTGATGAAGGGCCTGTCGCGGCGGGGCGAAGCTTCGTGAATGGCCTGGGCGATGAGTTCCTTGCCGGTGCCTGATTCACCGAGCACCAGGATGGTGGCGCGGGTGGGCGCAGCGCGGGCGACCACGTCGAAGACGCTCTGCAGCTCGTTCGACTCACCGACGATGTTGGAGAACTTGTGCTTCTCGCGAAGGCGCTCGCGCAGCAGCTCGTTCTCTTGCTTGAGGGCCTTCTTCTCGAGCACCTTCTCGAGCTTGGCGAGCACCGAGCTGACGTCGACGGGCTTGGTGACGTAGTCCTCAGCGCCGGCCTTCATGGCCTGCACGGCGGTCTCGATCGAGGCGAACGCGGTCACCATCACGAAGGTGCACGTGTG
>JAYTAT010000171.1:0-5201 GCA_043737315.1 Archangium sp. | reverse complement strand
AGCGACTGCGCGTCTTGCGCGTTGCGGTTGCCCTGGTTGAACGAGCGAATCTGCGCCTGCAGGTTCACCGAAATGCCCAGGCCCGCCGCGTCGTCACCGGCCTGGGTGATGCGAAAGCCGGAGGAGAGCTTCGAGAAGCTGCTCTCGAGCATCGTCGATGAATTGAAGAGGTTGCGCTGCGCATTGAGTGAGCCGACGTTGGTGCGAATCGAGAACGACATGGTTGCCTCCTGTGAGTGGACACTCATCAGTTCGGCACCTGGCGCGCTGAGGCTCAGACTGAGATTTCTGCCGGGTCACTCGGCACAAACAGCCGCGAGGTCGATCACCCGGTGCCCCTTTGCCTCAGGCGGGCCGATGGCCGCGTTGAGCAACCGATGCAGGCCGTCGAGCTTGCCCACGTAGAGCGTGACCGTCGACTTCACCGTGCTGGGCATCTCTTCGGTGTAGCGCACGTACCAACGCAGCTCGTTGAGCACGTGGTGGAAGGCCTCGACGGCTTGCTGCTCAGCGGGGTCGAGCCGCACCAGCTCGCTGAAGGTGATGGTGGTGAAGCCGCTGCGGCACAGCTCGACCATGCCCTCCCGCGTGCGAAGGCGGCTGAAGAGCCCGACCGCCTCTTCCTGCTTCGAGGCGAGCCGTTTCATCACCGAGTCCGCATCCATCGAGAGCAGATGGCGCACCCGCGCGGTGTCGGCTTCCCACCGATCGGCGCCCGGTTTGGAGAGCCGGGTCAGCAGGCGCGCCAGCTCACGCTCGACGAGCTCGGCCGGTTTGACCTTCGGCTTCACTTTGGTGCGGGGGCCCATCGTTCAGCGCACTTGTTTGTCGAGGGCCGCGAGGATCGAGGGGTACCCCTCAGGCAAGAGTCGCGACATGAGCTGAATGAGCTGCGCGTCGGCGCCGATCATCACGCGGCGTTTCTTGTCGTACACACCGCGCAGAATGACCTCGGCGGCTTTTTCCGGCGTGGTGCGGGCGACGCGCTGGAAGTCGGTGGCCAGCTTCTGCTTCACGGCCGCGGTGGCATTGCTTCGGGCGTCGCGGGCGATGTTGGTCTTGATGCCGCCGGGGTGCACGGACACCGCGGTCACCCCGCTGCCTTCGAGCTCGCACCAGAGTGCTTCGGTAAAGCCACGCACCGCGAACTTCGAGGCGTTGTACGCGCCCTGCCGGGGAAACCCGATCATCCCGAAGACGCTCGAAATGTTCACGATGGTGCCCGAGCGCTGTTCGATCATCTTCGGGAGGAACGCCTTGGTGCCATAGACCACGCCCCAGAAGTTGATCCCGAAGAGCCACTCGAAGTCTTCGAGCGAGACCTCTGCGACGGTGGCGTCGACGGTCACGCCGGCGTTGTTGATCACCAGATCGATCCGGCCATGCGTCGCGATCACATCGGCGGCCATCGCCTGCACCGCGGCGCGGTTCGAGACGTCGAGGGTGACGCGTTGCGAGCCGCGCTTGAGCAACCCTTGCGTCTCACGCAGCCCGGGTTCGTTCACGTCACAGAGCACCAGCGAGTAGCCCTCTGCATCCAACTGCTTCGCCAGCGCACGGCCAATGCCGCTGCTCGCGCCTGTCACCACTGCGACGGAAGTCGTCATGTCGCGGCAACCATCGCACAACCTGGTCTCAGCGCAGTGGAGGGAAGCCCATCGCTTCTCGAACGGCCTGGAACCCGGGCGTCCATTGAGAGGCGGTGTCACGCACGGTCAAGCTGCGTCGGATCAGCGGGGCGGGCTCGCGGGCCAGCACGTCGATCATCACCAGCACGTCTTTGCCTTCGCGCGGCACGATGTCGACGTGCTCGATCACGTGGAGCCTGGTATCGCGCGCCGAGGCGAGCACCCGGTCTGCTTCGAGGGCGGCGGTGCAGACCACGAAGCGGCCCCCGGGCGTGAGCCAGCGGGCGGCGGCCTCGCAGTAGACCTCGATGCCTCCGCGCACTTCGAAGCGGCAGGCGGCGGCGTGACTCTTGTCGCTCTCAGGGCCCGTTCCGCGCGGGAAGTAGGGCGGGGTGCCGGTGATCAACGGGAAGCGCGCGTCGGGGGGCAGCACCGAGGCCTCTCGCAGATCGCCATCGAGAATCCGGCAGCGTGCTTCGACTCCGTTCCAGTGAATCGAGCGGCGCCCCATCGCGGCTCTGTCGGCTTGCGCTTCGATGCCCGTGACGTCGGCCTCGGGAAAACGCCAGGCCATCATCATCAGCACGCTGCCCAGGCCACACCCCAGGTCGAGCATGCGGCGCGCATCGAGTGACTGCGCATGAGGGGCGGCCACGGCGGCGGTGACCAGGTCGTCGAGGCTCCAACGGTGGCCCCGCCGTTTCTGAAAGAGCCGCCACTCGCCGGTGAGAAAGCAGAGATCTTCATCGTCTTCCGGCTGCAGCCCGGGGCGGCCGTCGTCACCGCGCGGGCGCGGGCCCGGTGCGACCCACCCGGGTGGTCTTCTTGCGGTGCGTACGATGCCAGCCACGACGGCGGCACCCTACTTGATCAACCGGGTTCGAAGGTCAGCGCGTCGCCTTTGATGGCGAAGCCTTTGGCGCCGCTCATCCACGTCGATACTTCGTCTGCGCTCGCACCTGAGCTCTGCACCAGGTCTGCCAGCAACGGCGCCCACGGGGTGGTGCGGGAGCCCGTCGAGACCAGGTGCCGCAGCGCCTGCTCCACGACCTGGCTCTGCTGCCGTTGATGCAGCAGCTGTCGATCGAGATCGAGGAAGGTCGAGGCCACCGTTCGAATCGCCAACGACATGAACGAGGTGCGGTCCATCTCTTCGCGCAAAGCGGCCTGGTCGACGATGCCCACCACCGTGTCGGTCACCGCGCTGACGGTCGCTGAGCGCGGCTGGCCGGTGAAGACCGCCGCTTCGCCGAACAGCTCACCTGCGTTGAGGCGTCTGAGTTCTTGTGGCTGCCCGCCGAACACGCGCGTGGCCACGCAGCTGCCTGAGACGATCACGTAGGCGGCATCACCCGGCTCGCCTTCGGTGACGATGGCCTCACCCGTCTTGAAGGAGCGCATGGGGAGCTGCGAGAGCCCGTGCGCGTACCGCTCGAGGTCGTGCTGAAACGCCTCGACCGTCTGGTAGCGCTGCGCCGGATCGGGTGCGAGCGCCTTCATGCAGATGGCTGAGAGGCGCCGCGGCACCGGGCGCTTGACCGCAGCGAGGTCGGGCGGGGTGACCACGCCGACGAGGGCCTTCTGGTGCGCCTGCTCCGCGGTGGGAGAGCCGTGGGGCGCGCGGCCGGTGAGAATTCGGTACAGCACTCCGCCCAGGCCGAAGACGTCGGTGCGTTCGTCGAGCTTCCACAACTCGCCTTTGGCCTGCTCAGGGGCCATGTACGAAGGCGTGCCCTGCGAGTGCGATGCGGGTGTCGCCGCGGTGGGCAGGTCGGCCTTGCGGCGCGCGATGCCCCAGTCGACCAGGTAAATCTGGCCGAAGGATCCCACGATGATGTTCGAGGGCTTGAGGTCGAGGTGCAGCACGCCCTTGGAATGCGCGAAGGCGACGGCATCGCAGACGCGCAGGAGCACCTCGAGCGCGGCGAGTACACCGGGGTGGTCTTTCTCTTCGAGCTGCTGCTGCAGCGTCTGGCCCTCGAGCATCTTCATGGTGAAGACGCTGGAACGTTTGCGGTCGCTGGCCAGCGCATAGACCGCGGGGATGTTGGGGTGATCGAGCTGCGCGGTGATGCGGGCCTCGTTCACGAAGCCGTCGAGCGCTTCGTCAATCTTCATCAGCTCGGGGCGGAGCACCTTGAGCGCCACCTCGCGGCCCAGGATCTCGTCGCGGATCCGGTAGACCCGGGCCATTCCGCCAGAGCCGAGCAGGCCGAGGTCGACCACCTCCCAGTCTTTGGGCAGCGGCTGGGTGAGGTTCTTTCCGTCGTCTTCGCGTTTCTTCCCGAAACCAAACATGGCCGGGGAACCTAATACGCAGGGTTCACATCTCAGGGGCGGAAGGTGCGCGGGTCGAGCCCGTACCGCTCCAGCCGCAACTCAGGAGGCAGGTGCGAAAGCTCAATCACCCCCGAACCAGAGAGCACCAACGACGTCTCCAGCGCCTTCTCGAGCTCACGAACATTGAGCGGCCACTCGTACGCAAAGATCGCCCGGGCCGCGGCGATGCCCAGCTGCACCGAGTACACCCGTTGCGGCGCCAACCGTTGCAGCAGCGCGCCGATCAGCAAGCCGAGATCCTCGCGACGAGCGATGAGCGACGGCAACTCAGCCCGGTACCCCGTCAGCCGCGCGCGCAGGTCATCGCGAAAGAGCCCCTGCTCACACAGCCGCTCGAGCGTGCGATGCGTGGCCGAGATCACCCAAAGGTCGACCGGCAAAGGCTTCGAGCCACCCACCGGCATCACCGCGCGTTCCTGCAGCACCCGCAGCAACACGGCCTGCGCACCGAGTGGCAGGTCACCCACTTCATCGAGCAACAACGTGCCGCCGTGCGCGGTGCGGAGCAGGCCAGGACGATCTTCCAACGCACCGGAGAACGCCCCTTTCCGGTGGCCGAACAACTCCGACTCGACCAACTCATCGGGCAGCGCCCCGCAGTTCACCGCCACGAAAGGCCCCGGCCGCGCGCTGAGCGCATGCAGCGCGGTCGCCACCACTTTTTTTCCGCTCCCCGAAGGACCACAGACGGCGATGTTCACACTCGACTTCGCCAGCTTCGTCAGCTCATCGAAAAGTGCGCTCAAACCCGGTGACAGGGTCGACAAGCCAGGCGCCGCAGGCCGAAGCGTTTCACTCTCGAGATCCGGAGCACACGGCTGGTCGAGCCGAAACACGAAGAACGTACGGCCCAGCTCGATCACGTCACCGTCGGCAAGCTCGGCCCGCTGCACCTGCTCACCATTGCGTCGCACGCCGTGCTTCGACTTCGTGTCCTCCAGCACCCAGGCCCGCATCACCCGCGAGAGCCGTGCGTGGTAGCCCGACATCCAGCGATCGGCGACGCCCAGCTTGAGGGTGCGTTTGCCCGCTTCGTCGACCCGGCTGGCCGAGCGGTTGTCACTGCGGCCGAAGTTCACCTCATCGACGGCTTCGAGTGAAAACCGGGCAGAAGGGGCCGCGGGGCGATCGGCGTCGAGCACCCGGTAGAGGAAGGCTGACGTCTTCACGCCTTTCGGAGCGCCGCTGAAGTCTTCGGTCAGCGTGCTGTGCACGTCAGCGGACTCCCTCGAC
>JAYTAT010000170.1:0-2039 GCA_043737315.1 Archangium sp. | reverse complement strand
CTGGTGGTGCGCCCACACGAAGAACGAGAGCGCTCCCGTGCCGATCATCGTGTAGAGCACCGTCTTGTAGGCGAAGAGCTTCTTGCGGCTGAAGGTGGAGATCACCTCGGCCACGATGCCCATCGCCGGCAACAGCACCACGTACACCTCGGGGTGACCGAAGAACCAGAAAAGGTGCTGCCAGAGCACCGGGTCTCCGCCCTTGGTGGGGTCGAAGAACGCGGTTCCCAACGTCTGATCGAACAGCATCATCACCGCGCCTGCGATCAACGGACCGACCGAGGCCATGAAGAGGATCGAGGCGATGATGATCGACCAGACCACGATGGGCACGTCGAACATCTTCATGCCCGGCGCGCGGCTGTTCATCACGGTGGTGACGAAGTTGATGCCGCCCATGAGAAACGCGGCAAACTCGAGCGCGACGGCGAGTAACCACATCGGCGCTCCCAGGGGGGTCAGGTTGTACTGAGCCTTGGCCGCCAGCGGGGGGTAGCTCGTCCACGCGCCGCCGAAGGCGCCACCATCGACGAAGAACGAGGAAATGAGCACGATCACGCTGACCAGGAAGATCTGGTAGCTCAAGCGGTTGAGCCGCGGGAACACCATGTCGTCGCAGCCGATCATCAGGGGAATGAGGTAGTTCCCCAGCGCCGCGATCAACACGGGCATGGCCACCCAGAAGATCATCACCGAGCCGTGCGTGGTGACCAGCGCGTTGTAGTCGGAGGCCGTCACGCGGCCGTAGCCGGGCACCGCGAGCCCGGGGAAAGCCTGCTGCATGCGAAAGGCGTACACGGTGAAACCACCGATGAGCGCCATGAACATGCCGGTGAACAGGTACTGCATGCCGATGACCTTGTGGTCGGTCGACCACAGGTACTTCATGAAGAAGTTCTGCTTCGGGTGGTGCGCGTGCGCATCGGGCCCGTGAGCGTCGTGGCCGTGATTGTCTTCCTTCGTGGCCGTTGCGGTGCTGCTCATGGCATTCCTCCGGACTGCGTCGACGGCACTGTCAAAGACGCCGAGGCCGGGGTCTTCGACATCAACCAGGCCGCGTGATCTTCAGTCGACTCGATGATGATGCGCCCGGGCATGAGGGCGTGCCCGATGCCGCAGATTTCTGTGCACTGAATGTCGTAGTTGCCGGTCTGGGTGGCCTTGAACCAGCCGCGAATGGTGCGGCCGGGAATGATGTCCTGCTTCAGGCGGAAGACGGGCACCGAGAAGCTGTGGAGCACATCGCGGCTGTTCAGCTCGAAGTGGTACGTCTTGCCCTTCTCGACGTGGAGCTCGTCGATGAGGCGAATGTCGTCGCTGGTGTCGAGCTTGCCGTCAGCGCCCGGGTGCACGAAGGTCCACGCCCACTGCTGCGCGATCACCCGCACCGTCTCGTCGGCCTGCGGCATCGTCTGCTTGACGTTCTGCCAGACCTGAATGGCGGCGACGATGATCCACACGTCGAAGCCGAGCGTCAGGTAGTGCGGCCACGCCACCCAGCGCTTCTGCTTGGGATCTTCGCCGGCGATGTACTGCGCCTTCACCCCTTCTTGCGCGGTGTAGCGGATGATCAGGTAAAACAGCACGCCCTCGGCCAGGAAGAACCAGGAGCCGACGATGATGGTGATCAGCCAGATGAGGCTGTCGATGTCGTTGGAGAAGCTGGAAGCGGAGTCGACGTATTTGCTGATCATGGGTCAGCTCAGGACGAAGAAGGCGACCACCGAGGCGAAGGCGACGGCGCCCCCCGCGGTGAGGAGAAAGACGACCGTCGACAGGGCTTCGGGGTTCGTTTCATCGGCCATTGTTCCGCCTCACTTCGCCAACGTAGAGATGTGAGCCACGACGTTCTTCATCGCCTGCTCATCCGCCAGGGTCATCGACATGGGGCGCATCTGAGCGCCCGTGATGTCTTTGGGGTGCGTGCCGCGGATGCCCGACTTGAACTTCTTGAGCTGGCTGACCAGGTACCAGTCGTGCTGACCGGCGATGGGCGGCGCGTTGAGCGCCTGGTTGCCCTTGCCGTCCGGGCCGTGGCA
>JAYTAT010000169.1:0-2043 GCA_043737315.1 Archangium sp. | reverse complement strand
GGCTCGAGCTGAAGACCGAGCTGCCGGCGAACATGAAGGTCGGGCTGCCTGCTGACGTGAAGCTCACCGCTGCGATGCCGGGTGGTACGCCCATGCAGGTCGAGCTCTCGTTGCCGGCGGGCGTGCAGGCCGACTCGACGTCGTTGACCAGGCTGGTCTCGACGGGCTCCATCAGCCGCTACGAGACGGAAGACGGCTTGATCACCCTGCACCTGCCGTCGCAGAGCAATGGTGCGCTCTGGCAGACCAACGTGAGGGTGATCGCCACGCTCGCGGGCACGTTGCACTCGGGAGCTTCGTCACTTCAGCCTGAGGCGAACGCCGCCAAGAAGAAGGAGTTCGCTCCCGTCACCTGGCGTATCGAGTGACGCCCTCGTTCTCTCTCCCAGAAGGAGAGGGAACGACTGCTCAGCGCTCCTCGAGGAGCATCTTGATCTCCTTGATCCGCCGCGTGACGAAGTCGCGCTCGAGCGACTTGAAGGCGTCAGGCAGCAGATCGCGGCTGGTGCACTCCTGCACCGCGACCAGGTTCTGCAGCTCGATCTCCAGCGGGTAGCTGGGGGGAATGAAGTCCTTCACCACCGCCTCGACATCGGCGGTGATCACCTCATCGCGGCCTTCGGTCATCGCGCGGAACTTAGCGCGCACCAGGATCGCCTCGATGTCGGCGCCCGAATAGGTGTGACCCGCGGTCATCTTGGAGAACTCGGGGAACTCGACGTTCACCTTGGTTTTCTTCTGCATCGCCTTGAACAGCTCATCTCGCTCGGCATCGGTCTGCGGGTAGAACAGCGCGATGTGCTCTTCCGCGCGGCCCTGACGCTTCAAGTCGATGGGCAGCAGGTCGGGCCGGCAGGTGAGCAGGAACCACACGATCTTCCCGCGGTAGGCCGTGTTGCCCATGAAGCTGGCGATCGACGCGAAGATGCGGCTCGAGGTGCCCGAGTCGCCGCCCGCATCACGATCGCCCAGGAACGCGTCGGCCTCGTCGATCATCACCGCCACCGGCCACAGCGCCTTGAGCAGGTTGAAGATCTTCTCGAGGTTGGCCTCGGTCACGCCTTGCCACTGGCTGCGGAAGTTCAAGAACTTCACGCACGGCACGCCGATCTCGCCTGCGAACGAGGTGACCAGGAACGTCTTGCCGGTGCCGACCGGGCCCGACACGAGGTAGCCCATGGGCATCACCTCGATGCGGCCCTTCTTGAGCGCCGACGACGCGTCGCGCAGCATCTTCTTGGCCTTGGCGTGACCTGCCACCACGTCGAGCGTGTACTCGGGCTCGATGAACTCGAGCAGCCCGTGGCACTCCGCCTGAATGATCTCCTTCTTCTTGTCCTTCAAGACCTCGCTGGTGATCTTGTGGCCCGACTCGATCGCCTCGGTGAGCAAGCGGTCGAGGTTGATGCGCGAGAGGCCCGCGGTGATCTTCGCCAGCGCCTGCAGGCTGACGTCGGAAATCGACTGCAGCTTCTTACCCTCGAGCTTCCACTTCACGAAGTCGAGCCGCTCCTCCTCGGTGGGGAGGATGATCTCGATGTTCGCCACGTAGGGGTTGCGCGAGATGCGCGGCGTCAGGTCGGCCAGGTTCTCCACCACCAGGACGATGGAGAGATCGCCCGAAAGAAACTGCGGGTCTGAGGCCCACTTCACCAGCGTCGCCAGCACGAAGCGGTCTTCGGCCTGCAAGTGAGACATGTCGCCGGCGGGCGCGATGGTCTCGGCGAAGTCGATCACCAACGCCACCGACTTGCCGTCGGAGACGCGCATGCGCAGGTAGTTCTCGAGGATCTGCAACGCGCGGCCCGGATCGCGCGGCATCACCTTCGCGAAGTCGGTGCCGTAGAGCGTGTCGTAGCCCGCGAGCGCCCGGTTCAGATCCTGCTGGGTCTCGGTGGCCGCTGCGCGGATGCCCGAGCTGCGATCGTAGAAGATGACGTGGTCGCGCCCGCCGAACAGATCGTCAGAGAGGAACTGCTTCAGGTTCGCGAAGTCGCGGCCACCGTCTTCCTTGGTGACCGGCTGCAGGTCGCGAACCGCCCC
>JAYTAT010000168.1:0-2044 GCA_043737315.1 Archangium sp. | reverse complement strand
CCATGCCCATCAAGCGGCGTGGTGGCCGTTCACGCGGTGGTCCGCAGAACGAGAAGGTCGAGATCGTCGATGAAGACCCCAACGCAGGCACCCGCGAGTTCCGCAAAGACGTGATGGACGCGATGAAGCAGGGCGCGCCGGATCGCTACAAGGATCAGAACAAGAAGTACTACGAGGAGCTGGTCAAGTGAGCGCAGCCGTCTCAGCGACCAGAAAAGTGAGCGCAGCCGTCTCAGCGAAGCTGAGCCAAGCAACTGGAGCGCAGCGGAAGATGCGCCGAGGCGCAGCGACCAGAAAAGTGAGTCGTGTTGCACTGCTGTTCGGTCTGCTCGCGTGGCCCGCCTTCGCGCAGGAAGATCCGTCTGATCTCCCCGAGCTCAAGGGTGAAGCGAAGGCGCGCATTCAAAACCTCGATCAAAACCTGGAAGACTGGGATCTCGAGTCGGCCAAAAGCGAGCTTGCCGCGCTGGAGAAGCTGGCGCCCGCAGACATCGAGCCGCTCGCGTATTACCAGGGCCGCATCGCCTTCGAAGAAGGCCGCTACGCCGACGCACAGGACCTGCTCGAGAAGGCCGGCCTCACCGACAAGCCCGGCAGCTGGGTGCGCCTGGCCAAAGACACCGGCGCCATCACCGGCAACTTCGAGCGCGCCGAGAGTGAACACTTCATCTTTCTCTACCCGAAGGGCAAAGACGCCGTGCTGGTGCCGTGGGCCCTCGACGCGTTGGAAGCAGTGCGTGCGGCGCTGGAGAAAGACCTCGGCTACGCGCCCCCCGGAAAGGTCCGCGTGGAAATCGTCTCTTCCGCAAGCGAGCTGGCCAAGGTGTCGACGCTGTCCAAAGAGGCCATCAAGACCACCGGCACCATCGCCATCTGCAAGTTCAACAAGCTGATGGTCACCAGCCCCAAGGCGGTGGTCACCGGCTACGACTGGCTCGACACCGTCGCGCACGAGTACGTGCACCTGGTCGTCAGCCGCAAGAGCCGCAACACCGTGCCCATCTGGATGCACGAGGGCCTGGCGAAGTACCTCGAGTCGCGGTGGCGCGGGCCTGCAGGTGGGGCGATGACCCCCCCGACGCTGGCTTTGTTGGGCAGCCGGGTGAAGAGCAACAAGCTGGTGCCCTTCGAGAAGATGCACCCCTCGATGGCGCTGCTGCCGACCGCCGAAGACGCAGCGACCGCGTTTGCCGAGGTGTTCTTCGCCATCAAGCTCATCGACGAGGAAGGCGGCCCGCGGGCCCTGGAGCGCATGCTGGATGCGATGTCGAAGGGCGTGAGCGATCGCGCGGCCGTCGAGTTGGTCATGAAGCGCAAGTGGCCCGAGTTCGAGAAGTCGTGGATGGCCTCGCTCAAGAAGCAGCCCTACCCGAAGGATCTGCTGCCGCCCTCCAGCAACGAGAAGAAGGAGCTGCTCGAGGCGGGTGCGCAAAAGAAGAACCAGAAGAAGAAGGGCCGCGAGGTCAGCTTCGGTGACTTCGATGAAGTGAAAGAGACCGACGCCCGCCGCGCTGCGCACCTGGGCGAGCTGTTCCGCGAGCGCAAGCGCATGGGCGCGGCGTCAGAAGCGTATGGCCGCGCGTACAAGGTGGTGGGCGACAAGTACGAGTCGGTCTCCAACAAGTACGCGCTCACGCTGCTCGAGCTGCGCAAGTTCGATCAAGCCGCGGTGGTGCTCGAAGGCAGCCTCAAGACACACCCCGGCAGCGCCTCGACCAACGTGCACCTCGGCCGCATTCACCTGCGGGCCAAACGGTATGACGCCGCCAAGAAGGCCTACCTCGATGCGCTCGCGGTCAACCCGTTCGACCCCGAAGTGCACGTGGCGCTCTACGCCGCGGGTGACGCGCTCAACGACGCGACCCTGAAGACGAGGGCCCGGGGCGCACTCAAAGTGCTGCTGCAGATTGACGACGCTGCGGTGCCGCCGCTGGCCAAGAAGTTCGCCCAATCAGACGACCTGGCGCAGAACGAGCTCGAGGCCCCTGAGTCGCCAAAGGTAACGCCCGACGCCGGCTGACCGAAGCGGCGCGCCCCTTGCTCG
>JAYTAT010000167.1:0-2046 GCA_043737315.1 Archangium sp. | reverse complement strand
CGATCATCGCGCTGCTCGGAGACGACGACATCGCCCGCGCCCGCGAAGGCTTTCAAGCCGAGGTCACCGCGCAGACCCGCGAGGCCTTCGAAGAGATCGCCGCCGACCCGAACAACGAGCTGTGGGTCGGCGAGCTCGACGGCAAGGTCATCGCCACCCTGCAGCTCACCCTCATTCCCGGGCTCTCGCGCGGCGGCATGAAGCGCGCGCTGGTCGAAGCCGTGCGCGTGCACACGGATCACCGCAGCCAGGGCATCGGGGAGCTCTTCATGAACGCGGTGATGGAACGGGCCCGCGAACGGGGCTGCGGGCTGATTCAGCTCACCTGCGACACGCGCCGCACGGCTGCGCACCGCTTCTATGCACGACTGGGCTTCGAGCCCTCGCACGTGGGCATGAAGAAGAAGCTCGAGCTGCGCTAGCCCCTCTTGGTCAGCCGGCGTCCCAACCCAGATCTCGTTGGAGCGGCATCATCAAGGTCGCGAGGATGGAGAGCAGCTCGATGTCACCCGACGCCTTCACCTCGCCCCGCGAGATGGCCCCCACGGGATCGAGCGAGCCGTCGACGAAGGCTTCGAACGCAGCCGGCGTGAACACCAGCCGCAGCGCTGCCTCTGGCGTCGCGCCCGCGCGCACCGGCTCGTCGATGTCTGCGAAGGTCAGCGTCCACGCCTCGTCGCCCACCTGAAACGAGATGTCGCCCTGCACGGCCAGAAAGTCATCGAAGCGGGAGATCAACAAGGCGGGCAGCTGCCGCTCGAACCACGTCTTGGCCTGCGTCACTTGGAGAACTCCCTGAGAAGGTCGAAACGCGACCGGATAAGGCCACAAGGCGCGGGGCAGACTCAAGCGGGGCGAGGTGAAGAACGCCGGCCCGGTGCCGGTATTCCGCGTCGGGAGAGACGCCCAGAAAGAGGGCTGAACATCGGCGTCGTGCTTCCGGTCGAAGGCGGCTATAGGGGCGTCCTCGCTTTTCTGAAGTTTCCTTTTCGTTTCTTTTCCGGAGGTCATCATGTCGTTCCGCACCAGCATCGCCACGCTCGCGTTGATCAGCAGCGTCGCCCACGCCGAGTTCAAGGCCGCCTACGTCGACATCCAGCGCGCCGTGCAAGAGGTCGAAGAAGGCAAGGCCGCCAAGATCCGCCTGCAGGGCATGGCCGACACCAAGCAGAAAGCCTTCGAGAAGGAGCAGAACGCGCTCAAGGCCGAGGTCGAGGCGTACACGAAGCAGAAGATCACCATGGACGACAAGGTGGCGGCCACCAAGGAAGGCGAGCTGCAGAAGAAGATGTTCGACTTCCAGCAGCGCGCCGAGAAGCTCCGCCTGGAGCTCGCCGAGAGCGAGCGCAAAGAGCTGGGCACCATCTTCCCCAAGCTCGAGACCCTGCTCGGCCAGATCGCCCAGCGTGAAGGTCTGACCATGGTGTTCGATCGCTCGAGCTCGGGGCTCGCGTGGGCGCCGGCTTCGCTCGACCTGACCAACGAGCTCATCCGCATGTACAACTCGACGTACAAGGGCGGCGCTTTGGGCAAGGCCCCTGCCGTACCGGGCACGCCTGCCCCCAAGACGCCGGCGCCGGCGCCCGCACCGCCCAAGTAAGTGCTGAGTCTCGTTTCCCGGGTCGCGCTCCTCGCCTCGCTGG
The DNA here is from genome assembly GCA_043737315.1 of Archangium sp. Lineage (GTDB taxonomy): Bacteria > Myxococcota > Myxococcia > Myxococcales > Myxococcaceae > Archangium_A. The sequence goes on along the minus strand of JAYTAT010000167.1, from coordinate 403 downwards.
CGGGGTGCGTGCTCGCCGCGTTCTGGTTTCGCAGCAAACAGAACCGGGCCCACGCCATGGGCGGAAAAATCAGCAACCCCAAGTTGCTGTGGCTGTTCTTCGCCATCTGGTTCTGGCTCTTCGAGTCTGCCGTGCTGGCATTCGAGCCGTCACTGCCTCAGGGCTACCGCATCATCCTCGGCGTGCACGCGGCCTCGATGTGGGCCCGCGGTGCGCTCGAGATGGTGATGCTCTACGTCACCCGCAACTGGCGGCCGCCCATCGGCATCACGCATGACGTGCTCTGCATTCTGACGGTGCTCGTGTTGATCGTGGTGCTACCGCTCCCGCTCGATTCGGTGTGGGGGCTGTTCGCGCCGGCGCTGCTGTTCATGCTGCTCTTCAGCTTGATGGTCGAGGTGCT
>JAYTAT010000166.1:0-2051 GCA_043737315.1 Archangium sp. | reverse complement strand
TGGTGGAAGCCACCAAGGACAACGAGACGCTCTACTGGCTGCAGCACGCAGGCACGGTCGACCCCTGCCGGCAACGCGATCTGGCGGCGCCGATTCTTTTGGCGTGGGACTACAACGGCAACGGGCGGCGCGACTATGGCGAGCCCATCGTGAACAACTCGCACGAGCGTTGGGATGACGTGGGCGTCGATGGCTGTGCCGACGCGTTCGAGAACGGCAGCGGCGGGTGCCACACCACCGCGAGCGCCGCACCTGCCGACACGAACCGCGACAACTACGATGCCGAGCAGAACCCCGACGGCACCGAGAAGAGCTGGCGCTACGACCTGGGCGAGCCCTTTCGCGACCTCGGTCTTGATGGCGTGGCGGGCTCGGCTGACCTGGGTGAAGGCAATGGCGTGTACGACGAGGTGGAAGGGCGCAAGCGGCTCTTCGCGCTCGATGGGCGCACGAACTTCAAGAAGCTCGAGCCCAGCGCGATGGCCCGCCTGCACGTGCTGCTCGATGGCGGCATTCGCGACATCTTCAACCTGGGGCTCAACGCGCGGCACCTGTTCACCGCGGTCAAGACCGCCCGGCAGGGGCTCGTCGGCGAGTACCGCAACTTCACCGACATCCCCGGCATGAAGGATCGGGTCACCGGCAACTTCAACCCGTGGAATCGATCGTGGAAGTCGGTGCCGAAGGATCTGATCACGCTGTACGGCAGCGAGACTCGCAGTGACGCGGAGATCATCGCCGGTTCAGGTGATCACGTGGGTACGGTGGGCGAGGCGGCCAACCGCTTTCAGATCGTCTTCAACTGGGTGGCGTACATGTGGCCCAACGCGCCCAGGCCGCAGGCTGTGTTCGGCGAGAGCACCCCTGCCGACTACCGATCCGAGACGTATCAATCGACCGTGCTGGGCGCGAAGTGGGAGTACGCGATCGCCTTGCCCCCAGGTTACGGCGATCCAGCCAACGCGCAGGCGCGGTACCCGGTGGCGTACCTGCTCCATGGCTACGGGATGGACCCCTCTAACTTCGTGGCGGCGGCGATCATCGCCAACAACTTCGTCGTCGACCCCGTGCTTCAGCTGCGGCCCGTCATTTACGTCTTCCCCAACGGAAGGTGCTGCTACGTCAACTCGGTGACGGGGGGACGCGACTGTCGGAACACGGACGAGACCGGAATGAACATCGATCGCTTGCCGAACTGGGAGCGAGAATGCCACTCGGGCACCTTCTGGGTGAACCGGAAGGGCTACAGTTCAACCGACGGGACGCCGTACGGCGATGCGCTCTTCGAGTTGATGGGCCACATCGATACCCAGTACCGCACGCTTCCCGCGGCGGAGGTCGAAGCACGGTGAGCGACAACGTTCCGGTGGTGAAGGTCGAGCTCAAGCGCGCGAACGCCGCGCAGCTCGTGGCCTCGAAGCCGGAGCTGAACGGCGCGCCGTTGATCAAGGCGCTCGGGCCCCTGGGTCCCTCTGTGTTGAGCGGCGCGGTGATTCGCCGTTTTCCCGACAAGATGGTGTTGATGCAGCAGGGCGAGCCGGGTGGCTCACTGTTTTTCGTGCTGGCAGGTGACGTGCGGCTCTTCGCGCGGCGCGATACGGATTCGGCCGAGCTGGGCGTGGCGAAGACGGGCGACGTGCTGGGTGAAGGTGAAGTGCTGGCAGGGCAGGGCGGGCGAAGGTGTTCTGCCGTCGCGCAAGGTCAGGTCGATGTGCTCGAGCTGCCGCGCGAAGCGTTCCTGGTGGGTGGGACGCTGCCGCTGGCGCTGGTGGCGTTGCTCGAGGCCGTGAAGCATCGCCGCATGAAGGCGCTCGATGAAATGAGCGATTTTCTCAACCGCTGGTGAGGTGACGGATGCCCGGTCATTCCTACGACGACGACGACGACAAGCCCGACGAGGGGAAGAAGAAGAAGTTCGACGAGTTCGACTGCCCGTCGTGCAATGCGAACAACCCCTGGCCCGATGGGCTCCACGAGGCCGAAGAGATCCACTGTCATTACTGCGGCACTTCGTACGTGGTGCGTTTCACCGACGAGGGCCGGCTGAAGCT
>JAYTAT010000165.1:0-2051 GCA_043737315.1 Archangium sp. | reverse complement strand
GTTCCCCCGAGGGTGTTAGCCGTTTCGCGGGCGATGTACGCCAGCCGATCGTCGATGGCCCGTAACTTGAGCCTTTTACACACCGAGATGAACGCCTGTTCCAGCGAGCTCTCGTCGGCGGGCAACATGTCTCGGCACCGGGTCAGCGCGCTTTTGGTGGCCTCGCCCGTCTCATACAGGGCGTCTTCCACGTTGCCACCCGACTGCAGGGCCGCCACAAGATGCCGTAATCCCATGTGTTTCAGCTCGTCACGCACCCGGTGCTCATCCCTCGCCAGCAGCTTGCGGTCTTTGAGGATCGCCGCCATCCAGCTGGCCTCGAGCTGGTCGGGGGGCGGCGCATCGGGCACCTTGGGGGCGGCCGGTTTGGGCACGGCTTTGACCACCGGGGCCTTGTTTCGCAGGGCCGATTCGAGCTCCGAAGCGGGCAGGGCGAAGTGTTTGGCCATGGCCCCGAACAGCGCGCTGCGGGTCAGCCCCACCGGCACCTGGGCGGCGATCGGCCGAAAGCGGTCGAGGGCGGCCATTTTTTCTTCGAATTCGGCATCCGGGCCCCGCGGCAGCAGGGTCATGAACAGGTGCGCGCTCAACGAGGCTGCTTCACGAACCAGGTCTTGCACAGCCTCTGCACCGGCTTTGCGGGCGAACGTATCGGGGTCTTCACCCTGCGGGAGCACGGCCACCCGGCAGTTCACGCCACCGGCAAACAGCGCCCCGGCCAGCCGCTCCACGGCGTTGCGGCCGGCGTCGTCACCATCGAGCAGCAGCACCAGCTCTTTGGCTTCCAGCCGGCCCAGCAGCGCCAGGTGACCTGGGGTCAACGCGGTCGAACACAGCGCCAGCGCGTTCTTGACGCCCGCCTGGTGCATGCCGATGGCGTCGAAGTAGCCCTCGCAGAGCACGGCTGACTTCTTCTTCCTGATCTCGTCGCGGGCCTGATCGGTCGCGTAGAGAACCTCAGACTTGTTGTAGAGCCGGTTCTCTTTCGAGTTGAGGTACTTGGGCCCGTCATCGCCCTCGAGCAGGCGCCCACCGAAGGCGATGGTGCGGCCTTCAGGCGAGCGGATGGGGATGATCACCCGCCCCCGGAACATGTCGTAGTAGCCATCGCCCTTGGTGCGCGGCGAACACAGCCCGGCTTTTTCACCGAAAGCCAACAGACCCCGTTCGCGGAGCTGATCTGCCAGCTCCGTCCACGCCAGCGGTGCCCAGCCCAGACCGAACGACTTGATCAGGTCATCCGTGAGCCCGCGGCTGTGCAGGTAGTCGCGCGCGTGACGCCCCACGACGGGATCCCACAGACGCTCGCCGAAGTGCGTGGCCGCGAAGTCGGTCGCGTCTTTGACCTGCTGCTTTTCCTGCATGCCCGGGTCGACGGCCGCTTCGATGTCGACGCCGAGCTCCTTCGCGAGATCACGAACCGTGTCGAGAAAAGTCTTGCCCATCAACCGCTGCACGAAGCTGATGGCATCGCCGCCAGCCTGGCAGCCGAAACACTTGAAGCGCTTCTCGTCGGGCCACACGTAGAACGACGGCGACTTCTCGCCGTGAAACGGACACAGGCCCTTGTAGCTGCGGCCTGATTTTTTCAGATCGACCCCGTGGCGTTGCACCAGCGCGATCATGTCGACGCGCTCTCGCACCTCCTGAATCTTGGAGTCGGGGATCAACAAGGCAGCTTCAGCCCAGTTTACCGAGCTGCAGCCTCACTTCATCGCTGATGGCCTTGCCCTCAGCCTGCCCTTTGAGACGGGGCGTGACGATCTTCATCACGTTGCCCAGATCCTTCGCGGACTTCGCGCCCGCTTCGGTGATCGCCTTGGCGATCTCGGCGGTGAGCTGCTCGGCGCTCAGCTGCGTGGGCAGGTAGTTCTGAAGAATCGTGATCTCTTTCTCTTCTTTGTCGGCGAGGTCGACGCGGTTCGCGGCCTTGAACTCGGCGGCGGCATCGCGGCGTTGCTTCACCTGCGTGACGATCACCTGAATGATCGCGGGCTCGTCGAGCACCTTGTTGGCCGCTTCGACTTCTTTGTACTTCACGGCACTCTTGA
>JAYTAT010000164.1:0-2054 GCA_043737315.1 Archangium sp. | reverse complement strand
TGCCTGCTCAGGCGCCTGCTCCCACCAGTCCGTAAAGAGCTTCTCGCTGAGCGGAGAATATGGTCCATGAGCACAATGGCTTCCCGGGTTCTGCTGATCGACGACGACGTGCGACTGCCGGATCTGCTCCGTTCGTACCTGGAGCAGAACGGCGTCGCGCTCAGTCACGCGCCAGACGGTGCCCGGGGGCTGATCATGCTGGAGCAGGGCGCTTTCGACGCGGTGCTCCTCGACGTGATGATGCCGGGCATGGATGGGCTCGAGGTCTGCCGAAAGATTCGAGCGAAGAGCAACGTGCCGGTGATCATGCTGACGGCGCGCGGCGACGAGACGGATCGGGTGGTGGGTCTCGAGCTGGGCGCCGACGATTACGTGGGCAAGCCCTTCAGCCCGCGGGAGTTGTTGGCGCGCCTTCGTGCGGTGCTCCGTCGCGCCCGGCCCGAAGTGATGAGCGAGCAGCTCACCACCGGTGACATCAGGGTCGACGTGCCTTCGCGCATCGCGACCTTGAAGGGCGCTCCGGTGGAGCTCACCGGCATCGAGTTCGACATCCTGGTGGCGTTGGTGAGGCGGGCCGGGCGGGTGGTGCCGCGTGATGCGCTGCTGTCTGAAGCGGGGCGAAGCGACGTCATCGTGGGTGAACGCACCGTCGACGTGCACATCAGCCACCTGCGGCAGAAGTTGAACGACGACCCACCGCGGTTGATCAAGACGGTGCGTGGGGTCGGCTACGTGCTGACGAAGGACTGACCGATGTTCCGCCATCATCACCAACACCACCGTCACCACCGCCCGACGGGGCCCATCGGTGGGTTCGTGCGCGCGAAGCTGCGCCGGCGAATCTTCGTGTGGTTCCTGGGCGGCATCGTCACCACCGGCCTGGTCGTCTTCGCGTTGATGAGCCTGGTGCGCCGGGTGCAGGAGCCCGAGTGGGCGCGCAGCTGGGAGCGCGGCCGCAGCTGGGTGGGCAAACAGTTCGCCGCCGCGTGGAACGATCCCGAGGCGCGGCGACGATTCGCGCAAGAGACGGCGGCGGACCTCGAAGCGAACGTCGATCTCTATGACGCCGAGGGGTTGTTGCTGCTCTCCACCGGGCCGACCTGCGAGCACGCGATGATGGAAGCGCCGGTGCGGCAGGCCGGGGTGTTGCTGGGCACGGCTCGTCTGTGCATGGCCAGGCCCCACTCTGCGCCGTGGCGCACGTTGTTGCTGCTGGGCCTGGGGCTGGGTGCGGTGTGGAAGATTTCGGGGCGGGTGGCGAGGCGGCTCGCGCGGCCGCTCGATGACCTGACGGAGATCGTCAAGCGCATCGGTACCGGCGATCTCAAGGCGCGTGCGGACCTGGGGTGCTTCGAGCCCGATGAGATCGGCTTGGTGGCCGACGCCGTGAACGAGATGGCGGGGCGCATCGAGAAGCAGGTGGCGGATCAGCGGGAGCTGCTCGCGACGGTTTCGCACGAGCTGCGAACGCCGCTGGCCCGCATGCGGATCATCTCGGAGATCGCTCGCGACAACGGCTCGACCCCGAACACCTTCGACGAGCTGGACCGTGAAGTGGTGGAGATGGATGCGCTCGTGGGTGAGTTGCTTGCGAGCTCGCGGTTGGAGTTCGGGCAGGTCGCCAAGCGAGACCTGTCGATTCGCGACGTCGGTGCGCGAAGCATCGAGCGTGCGGGGCTGCCCAGCACCGCGCTCGCTGTGACAGGTGATGCAGACACCGTCTCGGCCGATCCCACGCTCCTGCAGCGCGCGCTCGCAAACCTGTTCGACAACGCGAAGAAGCACGGCAACGGCGCCGACTCGTTCGAGGTGACCGTCGGTGAGAAGGAAGTGAAGTTCGACGTGCTCGACCGCGGCGTCGGCATCACAGGTGATGGTCAGGCGTTGTTCAAGAAGTTCAACCGCGGTCAAGACGGCGAAGGCGCCAATGGTTTGGGCCTGGGGCTCGCGTTGGTGAAGCGCATCGCGGACGCGCACGGCGGCGCGGTGTGGGCCGTCAGTCGTGAAGGTGGCGGCGCAAGAGTCGGCTTCTCAATCAAACGCTGAACCCCCTC
>JAYTAT010000163.1:0-2055 GCA_043737315.1 Archangium sp. | reverse complement strand
GATCGAACGACATGCCGTCGAGCGTGGGCTTGGGGTTCCCCTCGTGGTGCCGCACCAGGTTCTTCACCACGAGCGTCATGCCGGCCCCCTGCGCAAGTGGCGCCCGAAGTGTGCTTCTGCCGCCCTCGCCAGCCGCGCAAACGGCAGACCGAGCAACAGGTAGAAGACCGCGACGACCAAGCCCAGGCCGAGGTGATCTCGCGTCGAGTTGGCGAGGTTGGTGTACGTCTTGGTCAACTCCGTCAGCGTGACGATCGACACCAGCGAGCTGTCTTTGAGCAGCGCGATGAAGTCATTGGTCATCGGCGGAATCGAGATGCGCAGCGCCTGCGGCCCAATCACCAGCCGCAACGACTGCCACGTCGAGAGCCCCAACACCGCTGCAGCTTCTTGCTGGCCCACGGGCACAGACTCGAGCCCCGCGCGGTAGTTCTCTGCTTCGGCCGCGGCGTAGTTGAGCCCCAGCGCCACCACGCCCGCGACGAACGGGTGCAGCTTGAGCCCCAGCTCGGGCAAGCCGAAGTACACGATGGTCAGCTGTACCAGCAGCGGCGTGCCGCGGAAGAACTCGATGTACGCGATGCACACCCACCGCAGCGGCCTTGGCCCAAACCGCCGGCCCAGGGCGAGCCCCACTCCGAGCAGCACCGCCAGCGCCATCGCACACAGCGAGACCAGCAACGTGAGCGCGGCGCCTCGCGCGAAGAGGGGAAGCATCGCGGGGTAGCGCGTGGTGATGCGCTCCCACAGCGTGGGCAGCTTGCCGACCGCCGCGCGCCAACGTTCGAACTCGATGGCGGGCCCCACCATGCGGGGCTTCTCGTCGCCGAACAGCTTCGCGGTCTCGGGCGACCACACGCCCCACTTCTCGTAGAGCTTCCGAAGCGAGCCATCACGCTGCAGCGACTCGAGCGCACTGTTGACCTGGCCCAGCAACACGGTGTCGTCGAGGCGAACGGCGATGGCGTACTCGACCGTGCCGAACCCGCTGCGGATCGACTCGAAGCCAGGCTCGAGATCGCCGTAGTAGTGCGCGACCGGCTCATCGAGCAGCACCGCGTCGATGCGGCCGAGCTTCAGGTCGGCGTAGATCTCGTCTTGCCCACCGTCGTACGTACGCACGTCGGCGCCTGCGCGTTCGGCGATGCGCGCGGCCATCGAGCCCGGCAACGTTCCCACCGTGCGCCCCGCGAGCCCCTCGAGCGTGCGGGGCGCGTTGGCTTGACCCTTTCGAATGGTGAGCACCTCGGCCGTCGCGAAGTACGGCCGGGAAAGCTCGACCACGCGCTTCTTCTCAGCGGCGACCTCGATGCCGTTGATCACCAGATCGAAGTCACCGCGCGCGAGCAGCTCGAGCAATTTGTCCCAGGGGCCGTGAACCGGCCGCGCCTGCCGGCCGAGCCGCTGCCCCAACATCGTCGCCAGGTCGACCTCGAAGCCGGTGAGCCGGTTGGGCTCCATCGGATCCTGGAAGACGTAGGGCGCCCCACCCTGGGCGTCAGCGCCCCACGTCAACGGCTCGGCCGCGAGCGCCGACGAGGCCACCAGGCCCAACAGCGCAAAGCGCATCACGGCGCCCGGTAGACGTCGACGCCGTCCACCACCGTGACCTGCACCTTCGCGTCGAGCAGCGCTTGGGGCGCATCGGCCACCGGGTCGATCGGCAGCACCACGAAGTCGGCGTCGAAGCCCACCTTCAGCTGCCCCCGGCGCTCCTCGGCGAACGCAGCGTACGCACCGCCCCTGGTGAAGCCTGCCAACGCCTCGTCACCGCTCAACACCTGCTCCGGCATCCAGCCTCCATTCGGACTGCCCTTCGCGTCTTGCCTCGTCCGCGCAGCGTAGAGCCCCAGCAGGGGGTTTGGGTCCTCCACGGGGAAGTCACTTCCGAAGGCGACGTGCGCGCCGGTGTCGAGCACCGATTTCCACGCGTAGGCGAATCGGGTGCGCTCGGTGCCCAGGCGCGCGGTCGCCCACGGCATGTCGCTGGTGGCGTGCGTGGGTTGGAAGCTGGCGATGAGGCCGTGCCTGGCGAATTTTTCCACGTCGTCTTCA
>JAYTAT010000162.1:0-5238 GCA_043737315.1 Archangium sp. | reverse complement strand
GTGGCCCGAGCGACCGCCGGTCGACGTGATCAGCGCCCTCCAAGATGGAAGTTTCCGCGCGGCCCCGAGGCTGGTGGATGCCACCCTCGCTGCGTATGCCGCCGACGGCATCGCCGCGAAAGAGAACGGCACCTACCATCTGCACAGCGTGGCCATGGGCTACCAGTACGCGCGTGCGTACCCGCAGCAGGTGCTCTGCGTGGAACTGAACCGCGGCCTGCTGGCCGACCCCTTCGTGCCCTTCGGCGTCTCGCCCATCAGCGAGGCGAAGGTGGCAAAGATGGTGGCGCCGCTGGGTCGGGTGTTGGCTGCGGCCCTGGCTTAGTGCCGGGAGCTCACGCGGCCTTCGGTCTTGCCGTGAGTTCCCTTTACGTCGTCTGCCGCCTGGCCGGTGACCAGCGCCTTGGCGACCTCGAAGAGATACTTCACGCCCACCATGCCTGAGTTGTCCCAGTACTCAGCGTGGTGCGGCTGGAAGTGGATAAGACACACGTTCGGGTCGTCAGAGCCGAGCGGAAACCAGGCCTCGTGGAGCTTGTTCCACAGCTGGCGAATGCGGGTGCGGTCGGTGACGATTACGCCCGTGCCGGCCAGCTCGATCCACCGTGAATCATGCTGGCCGGTGACCATCGCCTGATCGAACCCGCGGAGATCCTGCACCTTGCGTGAATCGAGGGCGACCATGAACCACATGCCGCCGTCGTCATCGAGGTGCGTGACGTGGAGTGGCCTGCCTTTCTGAACAGGGCGCGGCCCGGTCTCTTCGTACGTGAGGAACATCACGTCGGGCATCATCGAGAGGATCTCGTGGACGTGCTTTCGCTGTTCAGCGCGGGTTTCGGTCTTCGGTGCTTGAGCGGTCATGCAGCCGGAGGCATGCGCGTTTTGAGCCAGCGGGTGGCGCGGGTGCAAACCACCTGTTTTTCTTGGAGGCGGCCTGAGCCCTTGCGCCTCAATGGGGCTTGGTTGCTTTGCTCCCTCACCCCAACGGGGGGCTGGAGTTCAGGCGGGGCCGATCTTTTCGGCCGGGACGGCATCCCCGACCTTCTTCACCGAGAAGCCCTTTGCGTCTCGTTTGAGCAGGGCGATCGACTCGAAGTTGTGCGCCTGCCAACGCAGCCCGCCGTCGTAGAAGAAGCTCATCGAGACCCCCGCCACGACCGCCTCGTCGACCAGATGCAGCAGCACCGAGACGGTGGAGGAGTTGAACTGAATGAGGTGCTCGAAGTGCAGATCGAGCTTTGCTCGTCGGGTCGACGCCTCTGCCAGCGCGATCTTGAAGTACGCGCGCAGCGCCTCACCGGGGTTTCGGGAGTTACTCGAACCGCGCCAGATGAGCTCGAGGCCTTCGGCGGTGCCTCCCACCTCGATGCTCAAGTCGCCGAAGATGGTGCCGTGCATGAACGCTCCGTGAATTGGTGTAGGCCGAAGTGTACCCCGCCTCTTGGCCCGTGACCGTGAAAGTTGGCGTGGCCGGGGCTTGGTGTTCTGCTTCGGTCAGTCATGGTGAATCTCCAAGCCGATGAGTTGCTGATCGAAGTCGACGAGCGGGAAGCGGGGATTCTGGTCCTCAATTGGCTCGGTCGATCAGCCAGCCGGAGCCCCGGTTCCGTGTTGCACCCCTGGTTCGACCAGCTGTTTGGTGTCGCCCGCGAGCGCAACGCCACCCTCGAGATGCGCTTTGAGCGGCTGGAGCACTTCAACTCGTCGACGATCGCCGTGCTGATACAGCTGATCAACTCGGCGCAGGATCGCCGCATTCGCATGACGGTGCGGTACGACGCCAACCTGCGCTGGCAGGCCTTGAGCTTCGATGCGTTGCGGCGGGCGTTGCGGCCGTTCGATCACGGGCCGGATCAGGTGCAGGTGCAGTTCGTGGCCCAGTAGCGCGAGCGGTCAGCTCACCCGGCGCAGCATGACGATGGTGAGATCGTCGTCTTGCTTCTTCTGAAACGCCTCGACGCGCGAACGCACCAGCCCCACGGCCTCACGCAGCGGCACCTTGCCGGCGATTTCGGTGAGCACCCGGCGCAGCCCCGCTTCTCCGAACATCACGCCGTTGGCGTTGGCCGCCTCGGTGAGCCCGTCGGTGTGCAGCAGCAACCAGTCGCCCACTTCCAACGGGAGCGTCTGATCCTCAACCGAGTTGCGCACGTCATCGACCACGCCGATCCACGGGCCTTCGTTGGTGATGATCTCGACCGTGTTGCTCTTCGCGCGCCAGACGAAGAAGTCCTGGTGCTTGCCGGCGATCACCAGCCGGTCGTCTTCCAGGCGAATGACGTTCAACGTCATGTAGCGGTGCCCACCGAGGCGCGACACGTTCTCGCGGATGACCCGGTTGGTGTGCACGAACACGTCAGAGGGCGTGCGAGCGGGGTTGGCGTTCACCAGCGTGGCGATCGCCGTCTGCGTCATCATCATCACCAGCCCCGACTCGACGCCGTGACCCGAGACGTCTCCGATGGCCAGCCAGCGTTCACCGTGCGGCGTCTCGAGGAAGTCGTAGTAGTCGCCCCCGACTTCTTCCGCGGGCGACATGGAGGCCTCGAGCTCCCAGGGCCCCAGGCGGCGGTTCTTCGGCAGCAGCGAGGTCTGGATGCGCTGGGCGACCTCCATCTCGCTCCAGAGGCGATCGCGCGCCGTCTTGAGGTCAGCGCGTGAGGTCTCGAGCACCACGTTGGTGTCTTCCAGCTCAGCGCGCAGGCCGAACTCGCGCTGAATGAGGCGGTAGCGCGTCTCGCTCATCGCCACGATCAGCAGCACCGACGAGAGCAGGAAATAGAGGTTGTTCACCAGCGCGCTGACGGGGAACTCGGCGCCCAGGAACAGGTTTGCGCCCAGGTACATCGCGACGGTGAGCAGCCCGTTGATCGCCGAGTGAATCGAGCGCCAGGGCAACAACACGTTGACCGGGAAGATGACCAGCATCAGGCCCACGTAGTACCCGGAGTTGAAGCCACCGAGGTCGACGGTCATCTGCACGATCATCCCGCAGACGATCGCGTTGAAGGCGTAGCCGTGAACGTAGGCCATCTTCGAGGGCTTGCTCGCGCGCAGCATCAGCAACTGCATGAACGAGGTGAGCGTGGCCACGCCGCGGTAGATGGCGAAGCGGCCCAGCAGCTCGCGGGGCATGGTGACGTAGTCGAGCAGCAGGAACAGCGGCACGAGGAACACGCCCAGCACGGCGATGATCTTCATCCAATCGTGGACGAGCTCGTCGCGGTAGGCCTTGAAGCGTGCGCCGGTGAGCGCTTCTTTCGCAGGCGTGGCCATCACGCACCGCGCTCCACGGTGAGGAACATCTGGCAGCCGGTGTCGTCGAAGCCCACCTGCACGTTCGCGCCGGGCAGGCCCGAAGCGAGTGCGCCGAGCTCTTCTTCGGTGCGGTAATACAGAACCCAGTCGAGCCAGTACGCCATGTAGAACCGGCTGGGGTTCTTCACGTGGTAGTTGCCCACCACCAACGCCCCACCGGGGGCGAGCAGCTCGTACAACCGCGCCAGCACGGCCTTCGCCACGGGCGGCGTGAGGTAGTCGAACATGCCCATGCTGTAGATGAAGTCGAAGCGCCCCCAGCGGTTGGCCACCGCGCGTTCCTTGAGCAAGGTGCGCACCGAGTCGTTCACGAGGGTGAGTTTTTTCGGCGAGCCCACGCGCTCGATGGTGCTGCGCGCCGCGGCCAGCGCCTCGTCATCTTGATCGAGCAGGGTGACCTCGAGTCGCTGCGGGTCGACACCGCCCTTGAAGATGTCTTCCAGCTCGCGCGCGGGCCCGCAAGCCACCGACAGCACGCGGAACGGGTCGGCCTTGCTCTGGTCGAGGTGTTTGCGCAGCAGCCGGGGAATGAGCACGCGGCGATTGCGCACGGCCGCGGCCGCGGGGTGCTTCACCGGGTGGCGGTGCATGAGCTTGTTGAAGGCCCACTTGCCCTCGTACCGGTCGTCGTAAATCATCTGCATCATGGTCGCGTCGCCTGCGTAGCCGCGTGGCTTGAGGTTGGTGCGCTCCATGAAGGCCGAGCCGAGGATGAAGGGCCACAGCTGCTGCCTGAAGTAGTACCCGTGGCGCTCGTGCTGCTCTGAGGTGAACTCGCGCACCAGTGAGCTGAGCGTTTCGAGGTTGCCATCGAGAAAGCGGAAGAACTCGGGGCCCGCGCGGCGCAGCAGCACCTCTTGTGCGGCGGCCCCGACGTTCGGCGCTTCTTTCGAAAAGGCGCGATCCTGCTCGTCGAAGAACTTCTTGTAGACGGTCAGGTCGTAGATGAGGTCGGCCACGAAGCCGCGAAAGCCCTCGGTGATGTCCGTGCGCTGTGCGAGCACCAGGGGCAGCTCGTTGAAGAAACCCAGCAGGTTCTTGAGGCGGCCCTGCTCGATGAGCACGTGGCAGTCGTAGACGTCGTCGACGAAGACCAGCTGATCAGCCTCGCCCACCAGCTTGCACTTCGTCAGCGTGAGCGGCCGGTTGGGGTGATGGAGCACCACGCGTAGAAAGAGGGCGCCTGCGGGTGGCTGCTCGGCGAAGCGCACGCGCAACGACAAGGCCGAGGCGGCAGAGACGTGAGCAGGCCACGCGTGGCCAGCCTCGTCGAAGAACTCTGCCGGAACTTCGGTCGTATTCACGAAAGGCTGACCCCGACCTGGTAGACGGCCGACATGGCGAGGCGGCCAGTGTCGGTGACGTAGAAGTCGAGCAGGCACCGCGCTTCGTAGGCGATGCGGCACAGGCCCAGCCCGCTCTCGCCTTCCTGGTAGCTCTGCGAAGAGACCTGCTTGAGCCGCTCGACGTACGCCTGAAAGGGGCTCTGGAAACCGCGCATCCACTGGATGCGGTCGTCGAGCTGGCGCACGGCCGCGGGATCATCGACGACGGGGTTCTCGACTTCGACCACCACCGCGCGCTCCGAGACGTCGACGCTGAGGCTGAGGACCTCGTCTGCTTTGGTCCAGGTGCCGTACTTGATGGCGTTCTCCATCAACTCGGAGGCGGTCATCGCCAGGGCGTACGACTCGTTGGCGTCGAGCCCGCACTCAGAGAAAAAGACCTTCAAGAGCGCCCACTCACGCTGCGCGACTTCCCAGTCGGGGGGCAGGCGCTTCTCGATGCGTTTGTGCTGCAGCCGACGCGTCATGGCTTTCTCGGGGGGAACCGCACTGCGAGGCGCACTGTACCCGGGTCTGCGCCGACTGGAGCATTTCCGGCGCCCTGCCCATATCACCCGTCCGTCAGCAGGCC
>JAYTAT010000161.1:0-2055 GCA_043737315.1 Archangium sp. | reverse complement strand
CGCGCGGTTCTCGGGAGATCGACGGTGATCAGCCGGCGTTTTGCGCGGTTCGCAAAGAGGGGGTCGAAGACTCTCGAGGAGGCTCCCAGGCCGTGGAGAAGCACCAGTGGTGTGCCGTCACCTTCATCTCGGAAGTGCATGGTCACTTTGTTGGCCCCTCACCGTGGAGGCGAGAGGAAGTCAGATTTTCATTCTCCCAGGGCCTTCTTCAACGACTCGCCGATCTCTTCTGCCCACGCGCGGATCTTCTTCGCGTCGATGCCTTCCACCAGCACGCGCACCTTCGCCTCGGTCCCCGAGTAGCGCACCAGCACCCGGCCATCCTTGCCGAGCTTCTTCTCGACGCCCGCGATGGTCTTGAGCACCGTCGGCAGTTTGGACAGCTCCCGCTTCTCCTTGACCATCACGTTCAAGAGCACCTGGGGCACCGGCTCGAAGATCTTCGTCAGGTCGCTCATCGGCTTGCCCGCGCGGCACATTACCGCCAGCACCTGCAGCGCGGCGAGCGTGCCGTCACCGGTGGTCGCGTGGCCCAGAAACACCAGGTGGCCCGACTGCTCGCCGCCGAAATTGTAGCCGTGCTTGCGCATCTGCTCGACGACGTACCGATCGCCGACCTTGGTGCGCACCACCTTCACGCCCCACTGCGCCACCGCGCGCTCGAGGCCGATGTTGCTCATCACCGTCGACACCAGCGTCTTCTTCGCCAGTTCCTTCCGCGCCACCAGCTCGCCCGTGCAGATGGCCATGATGGCGTCGCCGTCGACCACCACGCCCTTTTCGTCGACCACGATCAACCGATCCGCGTCGCCGTCGAGCGCGATGCCCAGGTTCGCCTTGTGCTTGAGCACGGCCTTCTGCAGCGCCTCAGGGTGCAGCGCGCCGCAGCGATCGTTGATGTTCTTGCCGTCGGGCGTGACGCCCAGCTCGATCACCTTCGCGCCGAGCTCTTCCAGCACGGTGGGCGCCACCTTGTAGGCAGCCCCGTTGGCACAATCGACCACCAGGGTGAGGCCCTCGAGGGTCAGCTCGGTGGGAAAGGTGCTCTTCACCTGGGCGATGTAGCGGCCCTGCGCGTCTTCCATGCGTACGGCGCGGCCGACCGCGGTGGCGGTGGGGCGCAACGAATCGAGGGACTTCTCGAAGATCAGCTGCTCGATCTTGCTCTCGGTCTCGTCGGGCAGCTTGAAGCCGTCGCGCCAGAAGAACTTGATGCCGTTGTCCTGATACGGGTTGTGGCTCGCCGAGATCACCGCGCCTGCATCAGCACGCATCGAGCGGGTGAGGTGCGCCACGGCCGGGGTGGGCATGGGGCCCACCAGCACGACGTCGACGCCCATCGACATGATGCCCGCCGAGAGCGCCTGCTCGATCATGTACCCGGACAACCGCGTGTCTTTGCCGATGATCACCCGGTGGCGGTGTTCGCCGTTGCGGATCATGTACGCGAGCGCACGACCCAGCTGCATCGAGATCTCGGCGGTGATCGGGAAGACGTTGGCGACGCCGCGCACGCCGTCGGTACCAAAGAGCTTGGGGTGCATCGAAGCAGCAGGAGGCGCCGAAGCAGTCGGAAGGGCCGTGTCTTTCATGAGCGTGCGGCTTCTATCAGGTGCCGAAGCGCGCTCCACCGTCACGCGCGAGCCGGATCGCATCAGCCACGGCAACCGCCTCACGCATCTGCCACGTCATGCACCCGCGGTAGCTCGACGGGCTGCGCGGCGGCCACCCGCTGCGGCCTGTTTGAGAGCGATGGCCTTCAGGGTGAGCGACGGCGCCGGGCAGCATTGCCGCCGAGGCCATCAGCAACCCCAGCGCCTCCGGACAACCAGTCGCCCGAGCGCGTAGTTTGGTAGCACGTCGCATGGCATTCGACTTCGCGGCTTTCGAGGCGCAACTCTACGACGAGCTTCACGGCGCACTGGCGCGGTTCGCGAAGCGCCACCGCACGCACACCTTCTACGCCGTCGCACTGTACGGCGTGTACCGGGAACGCGACGCTCGACTGTCACTCCCAGCGCTTGCGGCGAGCAGTGAGAGCGGGGGGCCGCCGCG
>JAYTAT010000160.1:0-5241 GCA_043737315.1 Archangium sp. | reverse complement strand
GATGAGTCAGCGCTTCGACGTCGGTGAGTACGAGCGGCGGGTGCACCGGCCGTCGCGTGGTGGTGCGCTCACCGTCGCCGTCATCGGTGGCGGCGTGGCCGGGGCCGCGGCGGCGCGTTCGCTCAAAGATGCGGGGCACGTGGTGACCGTGTTCGACAAGGGTCTCGGGGCCGGTGGCCGGTTGAGCACGCGGCATGAAGGAACATTGCGCTTCGATCACGGCGCGCAGTTCTTCACGGTCAAGGATGAACGTTTCGCCCGCTGGGCGCGTGCGTGGTGGCAGGAGCGCGTCATCAACCAGTGGCACGGTCGCGTCGAAGGTGGGCCGGCCCGCGAACACGCCAATGAGCTGGTGCGGTTGGTGGGCACGCCGGGCATGGACTCCATCGTCAAGCGCATGCTCCTCGACGTCGATGCGCGCTTCGGAGTCGAGGTCAGTGGGCTCACCCGCGATGGCACGCGATGGCGGCTGCTCGATTCGGGCAATCATGCGCTGGGTGAATTCGATGCGGTGGTGGTGGCGACGCCCGTGAATCAGGCGGCCGCGCTGATCGACCCGACCTCGTATGCGCTCGCGTCGCGGCTCAGGGCCGAGGTGGTGATGGCTCCGTGCTGGGCGCTGATGGTGCAGTTTCCCGAGTCGCCCGGCGTGGAGTGGGACGCGAGCCATTCGGCCGTGGGCCCGCTCTCGTGGCTGTCGAAGAACTCGAGCAAGCCTGAGCGGCATTCTGATGCGGGTGAGTCGTGGGTGCTGCACGCGTCTGCTGCGTGGTCACGCGCGCACCTCGAGCTCGAGCCGGAAGCGGTCGCGCCCATGTTGATGGATGCGTTCTTCGCGACGACCGGCGCGCGAAAGGTAGAGCCGTCGTTCACCCGGGCGCATCGATGGCGTTGGGGGCTGACGGAGAAGCCGCTGGGTCAAGCCTGCGTCTGGGATGAAGAACTGCGCCTCGCGGTGTGTGGTGATTGGTGCCTGGGCGCGGACATCGAGTCGGCGTTTCTGTCGGGCAGCGCTGCGGCCGGGCGGATCAATGCGATCGGGGGCGGCATGATGGAGGAGGCAGATCCTCCGCACCGGCTCGAGACGCAGCTGAAGTTGATTTAGTTCAGACGCGTCAGTACTGGCACCTGCCGAGGAAACAGGCAGAAGGGAGCGGGAACGGCAAGCTGGGATCGGTACAGCAGTCCCCGTTGGTGGAGCACGGCTCGTCAGTTCGCCTGCAGTAGCAGACCTGGCTGCTCGACCCGCCATACGGAGGCGCGGCGCACTGGTAGGGCGCACCGCGCGTGCACTCACCCGCATTCGCGCATCGATCAAAACACCGCCCAGTCTGATCACTCGTGCCGTCACCCGCGCACGCACCATCCGTCGCGCATGAACCACCCTTGATGCACAACCCCGCGCAGTAGCCGCCGCGATCCGGCAGGCAGATGCCCGACTCACACGTGGTGTTGGGGGTGCTGGTGCTGCACCCAGCGCCGTACTTCGGCAGACCCTTGTCTTTCGCCTCGCAGCGGCGGCTCCACAAGTTGCAGCCGTAGCTCGAACCCAGGTCGCGCGAACACTGCGCGTCACTGGTGCACAGCGGGTAACAGGTGCGAGGCCCATCGACCTCGTACGCCGTGTTTTCGTGGCACGCATACCCGGCGCGGCAGGTCGAACCAGAACACTGTTCGCGGCAGAAGCGGCCGAAGACGTCGACGGTGCACGCGCTCCCCGCGGCGCAGCCGTAAGAGACGCCACCGTCGAGCGTGCAGCCGTTGTTCAGCCCCGCGCACGCACCCGAAGGCCACCCTGTGCCGCTCTCGGTGCGGCAGGTGCTCGAAGCACACTGCGCGCTGGCGCTGCACGCTTTGCCGATGGGCAGGCCGCCGGTGCAGAGCGTCGAACAGCTCGAGTCTGCGCAGTCGACACGCCCGTTGCAGTTGTCGTCGAGCCCGTCGGTGCAGCTCGTTTCGGGCGTGGTGCCCACGCAGTCTGAATCGTTGCAGTCGCTCAGCGCGTCGCCGTCGTTGTCCTGGCCGTCGGCGCAGGCGGTCTCGGCGCGCGCCCCGTTGCGGCAGGTGCAACCGGTGCCACAGGCCTGCGCCGCACAGCTCAGATCCTCGCAGTCGCGATCGCCGTCGTTGTCGTTGTCGAAGCCGTCACCGCACAACGCGCCAGTCTCGGCCGTGCCGTTGCCGCACAGGTTCGCTCCGCCGCTGCAGTCCGCTGTGTCAGCACAATCACGCAAGCCATCCATGTCGTTGTCCTGCCGGTCGGTGCACTGGGTCTCGCGCTTCGCCCCCCCAGTGCAGGTGCAGCCCACGCCACAGCCGGTGCCGTCGCAGTCAGGCCCATCGAGGCAGTCGACCTTCGAGTCGCCGTCGTTGTCCTGGCCGTCGGTGCACAGCGTCTCGACCTTCGCCATGTTCCGGCACACGCAGCCGTTGCCGCACGACTGGGTCGCGCAGTCGGCGTCACCGCAGTCCGGGTTGCCGTCGGTGTCGTTGTCGACGCCGTCGGTGCAGACGAGCTCCGCGCGCGCCAGGTTCCTGCACTCACACCCTGCGCCGCAGCTGCGGGTGCCACAGTCGGGGTCGAGGCAATCGATGAGGTTGTCCCGGTCGTTGTCGACGCCATCGTTGCAGGCCGTCTCGGTCGCGCGCGCCTGCAGGCAGGTACAGCCCATGCCGCACGCCTGGTTGGCGCAGTCGGTGTCGGCGCAGTCGATGAGCGTGTCGGCGTCATTGTCGACGCCATCGTCGCAGGTGCCTTCACCACGCTGGCCCCCGCGGCAGGCACAGCCAGCGCCACAGGTGATGCCTTCGCAGTCGGCATCCACACAGTCAGACTTCGTGTCGCCGTCGTTGTCTTGCATGTCGCCGCAGTTCGATTCGCCCTTCACGCCTGCGTCGGTGCACTGACAGCCGGTGCCGCACAGCTGCCCCCTGCACTCGAGGTCCCTGCAGTCGGAGCGCCCGTCGTTGTCGTTGTCGAGCTGGTCGTTGCAGAGCGCGGGTGCTTCGGCGCCGCCATCACCACAGCGCGCACCCGAGCGGCACTCGGGGTCAGCGCAGTCGATGAACCCGTCAGCGTTGTCGTCGAGCTCGTTGTCGCAGAGCTCGAGCCGCAGGCAGAGCGGCGAGTTCGAGCATGCGGGGTCGGCGCAGTCGGTCAAGCTGTTGCGATCGTCGTCGATGGTGTTCGCGCAGTCCTCCACCACCGTCTGACAGCTGGGGTTTGCGAAGCAGCTCGGATCGAAACAATCCTTCTTGCCGTCTTCGTCATCGTCGATGCCGTTGGTGCAGAGCTCGGGCCTGGGCGGAACGACCTGATCCTGAACGCAAGCGCCGAGAGTGAGGCTCAACATCAGAACGGTCGAGAAAGGAAGTTTCATGAGGGAGGCCAGAGGCGATCCTTCGCACAACCCTGAGTTGAATTCACGAGCGCAGGAAAAGAGGCGTAATCCAGCCGCGTGGTAAGACCCGGGCGCCCGTGAGATGCCTCGTGATTTGCTTGTGGATGGTGGCCTCCGTGGCGCAAGCGCAGGTCCTTTCTTCCCCGGGGCGACTGTGGCTCACCGGCGGGGCGGCGTATCGCGCGCATGAACAGTTCCTGCCCGACGGCTCACTCTCGGTGCGCGTGGGAGGAACCGAGCGGTCGATTTCTCCGTCGAACCTGCATTTCTCCGGGGCGTACTTCTTCACCGGCTTCCTCGGCGCCAACCTCGAGGCGCGCAGCGAACTCTTCTTCGCGACGCAGGAGGGGGGGCTCGCCGTCGCACAGCCGGGTGCAGAGCTCACTCCGTCCGTCGCGGCCCGCTGGCTGGCCACGCCGTGGTTGTCATTGGAAGGGCACCTCGGTTGGGGTCTGCAGCTGCGCTCGGTCATCGCTCGAGGGGGGGTGGCGAGGGACGTGGGCTTTACCGGGCCCTCACTGGGCGTCGCGGTCAACCTGTCGCCTTCGAAGCTGTTCGTCTCGCAGCTGTTCTTCCGCGCGCAGCCGGTGAACTTTTCGCTGACGGGCATCGCTGAATTTCAAGGCTGGGCAATCGCGGGCGGCGCGCAGCTGTCACTGGGTGCGCTGCGCCTGGGTGACGTGCAGTTCGGCGCGGCGGTGACCCTCGAGGTGGTGTCCACGCGGCTCGTGGCGAACCTGGGCGTGGCGGAGCAGACGGCGGCGCGGCTGGGGTTGGGCGTCTCGATGATGCGCGCTCCGGTGGATCCGCTCGTCGGCGGCCGTGAGCCAGGGCCGCGACTCGCGACGCTCACCGGCAAGGTCGTGTCGGATGGAGGCCCGCTTTCGGGTGTGGAGGTGAGCATCGATGGTCAGCGGCCGACCCGCACGGATGACGCGGGCGCCTTCTCGTTCGCGGAGGTCGTGATGGGGCCGCATTCCCTCAAGGCCCGTCAAGACGGGTTCAGGCCGGGCGGGCTCGAGGTGACGGTGCCGGTCGAGACCGTGACGCTGACGCTGATTGCAGCCACAGGCCCGGGGCGCATTCGCGGCGTGGTTCGTTCGGGCGAGAAGCCGATCGAGGGCGCTGCCATCGTGTCGGGCACGCAGAAGACCTCGAGTGATGCCGCAGGCCGCTACGTGCTCGAGCAGGTGGGCCCGGGCCCTGTGAAGGTGGGGGCCCAGGCCGCTGGGTTTGCCGACGAGGATGAGGTCGCTCAGGTTCCCGCCGAGGGGGAAGCAGCGCTCGACTTCGTGCTGGTGACGAAAGAGGCCGAGGTGCGCGCGACCTTGCGCGGGCTCATTCGCTCGAAGGACGGCACGGCGGTGAAGGCCACGGTGCGGGTCGTCGAGCTCAAGCTGAAGGTCGCCGTCAAGCCCGATGGGCGGTTCTCGGCCGACGTTCCCAGGGGGAAGTACACGTTGATCATCGAAGCGCGCGGGTTCGTCACGCAGACGAAGACCATCGAAGTGTCGAGTGGTGATCAAGCCATCTTCCACGCGGAGCTCGAGCAAACTCGCTGAGGTGGTGGTGCCCTCAGCTAAGCGTTGCTCTGAACGGCTCTGCGTCGTCGCAACGCCAACAAGCCCAGCACCACGAGCGGTGCGGACGAGAACGACTGACAGGTGCAGCCCATGGTCTCGAAGAACATCGGGCCACCGTCAGCCGGGGTGCCGGCATCCATCACCCCCGCGTCGGCTTCGCCCGACCCCGCATCAGGTGCGCTGCCCCCGTCGATTTCACCCGCATCAGGCGTGCCCGCGTCGGGCGTGACCGCAAAATCCGTGAACATGACGCCGAA
>JAYTAT010000159.1:0-2056 GCA_043737315.1 Archangium sp. | reverse complement strand
CGAAAGTATCCGGGCGAGCTGACGGGAGTCCGATCATCTACGGTCGGCCCATGCGCTGCGCTGCCGCCCTCGTCCTCCTCTTCGCACTGACCGCCTCTGCCGAAGAGGGCATGTGGCTCTTCAACGAGTTCCCCACCGAGCAGGTGAAGAAGGAGCTCGGCTTCGCGCCCGACCAGGCCTGGCTCGATCGGGTGCGGCTGGGCAGCCTGCGCCTGGCCAACGGCTGCAGCGCGTCGATCGTCTCGCCCGAGGGGCTGGTGATGACCAATCACCACTGCATCCGCGCGTGCCTGGAAGATCTCTCCACGAAGGAGCGCGACCTGCTGACCACCGGCTTCGCCGCGCCCAGTCGAGACAAGGAAGAGAAGTGCCCGAAGTTCGAAGGCAACCAACTGCAGAAGATCACCGACGTGACAGCGCAGGTGCTCGCGGTCACCAGGGACAAGAAGGGCGCTGACTTTCAGAAGGCGCTCAAGGCCCAGACGGCTCTCCTCGAGTCAGAGTGCAGCAAGGGCGATGCGCTGCGCCGCTGCGACGTGGTCACGCTGTTCCACGGCGCGAAGTTTCACCTCTACGAGTACCGCCGCTTTCAAGACCTGCGCGTGGCCTTCGCGCCCGAGTTCCAGATGGCCGCGTTCGGCGGAGACCCCGACAACTTCAACTTCCCCCGCTACGGCTTCGACGCCGCCTTCTTGCGCCTCTATGCCGACGGAAAGCCCATCAAGACGCCGGAGCACCTCAAGTGGTCGAAGAAGAGCGCGAAAGAAGGCGACGTGGTGTTCGTGTCGGGGCACCCCGGCGGCACCGAACGCGGGCTCACGCTTTCGCAATACGAGTTCCTGCGTGACGTCTCATTGCCGTGGAACCTGGTTTCGCTCGCCGAACAGCGCGGCCGCCTCGACGAGTGGATGAAGCAGTCACCCGATCGCGAGCGCGTGGCCAGGTCTCGGCTGCGGGCGATCGAGAACTCGCTCAAGGCGCTCAAGGGCCGGCGTGAAGCGCTGGTCGCACCGGGATTCCTCGCCACCAAGCGGGCCGCAGAGCTCGCGCTGCAGTCGAAGGCGCAAGAGACCTCGAAGGGCGCGTGGGAGGCGATCTCCGGGGCGCTCCAACTGCAGCGCACGCTCTACGTCGACTTCGTGATGCGCGAAGGCGGGCAGGCCTTTCAGTCAGATCTCTTTGCCCATGCACGGCGCCTTGCCCGTGCGCCGGTCGAGGCCTCCAAGCCGAACGCAGAGCGGCTGCGGGAATACACCGAGGCTCAACTCCCCGCGCTGCAGCAGGGGCTGCTCGACCCCGCGCCCATCCCCGTAGAGATGGAGAAGGCGCGCCTCACCTGGTCGCTCACCAAGCTGCGCGAGGTGTACGGCGCTGATGATGCTTTCGTGAAGAAGGTGCTCGCAGGTCAATCGCCCGATGAGCTCGCCGCAAAACTCATCGACGGCACGCGCGTGGGTGACCCGGCCTTTCGCAAGGAGCGCTTCGAGTTCAAGGGCAAGGTCGAAGAGACCGATCCGATGATCACCTTCGCGAGGTTGGTGGACGACGAGGCCCGCGCGGTGCGCAAACGCTGGGAAGACGAAGTCGACTCGGTGGTGAAGAAGAACATGGAGCTCATCTCAGAGGCCAAACGCGCGCAGGGCCAGAGCGGCCCACCCGACGCCACCTTCACGCTGCGGCTCTCGTATGGCCGGGTCAAAGGCGTGGGCAGCGGCCCTTCGATGACCACCATCAAGGGCCTGTTCGAGCGAGCGTCGGGCAAGGCGCCCTTCGCGGTGACTGAGAAGTGGCTGACGCAGAAGAGCAAACTGAACCCTGCGACGCCGTACGACGTGGCGACCACCAACGACATCATCGGCGGCAACTCGGGCTCGCCGCTGGTCAACCGCGACGGCGACGTGGTGGGCCTGGTCTTCGACGGGAATCTGCAGTCACTCGGCGGAAATTTTGGCTACGAGCCGCAAGGCAACCGCACCGTCGCCGTGCACGCAGACCTCATCTTGACGGCGCTGCAGAGCGTCTACGGCGCAGGTCACCTCGTCAAAGAGCTGCGGCC
>JAYTAT010000158.1:0-2056 GCA_043737315.1 Archangium sp. | reverse complement strand
CACCCGTGGCGCCGCCGCCGCTGCCGCCGCCCGTCGCGCCGCCGCCACCACCCGTGGTGCCGCCAGTGCACGCGCCGCCGAACTCAGCGTTCAAGTCGAGCTTCGCGCAGCTCTGGCCGCCCGCACACACCGTGCAGGTGGTGCCGCGCGCACCGCAGGCCTCGGTCGAGGTGCCCTTGAAACACTGCGCGGTGTCGTCGCAGCAGCCGTCACAGTTGCTCGCGTTGCAGCGGACGATGGGGCCTCCCTTGCCGCACGACGAAGGAAGGACAGCGAAGACGAAGCCAATCGTGGCCCCGAGGATCAGCGCCTGGGTGGTGTTCGAACGCATTGTGGTGTTTCTCCCTGAGGGGCCGGCTCAGTCCCCGAAAACGACAGGCTGCAGCCTCTACACATTGCATCGAGCCCCCACAAGTGGCTCGCCCGAGCGTCTCTCAGCGGTTGAGAAAATGCGCGGTGTACGGACCGGTGCGTCAGCTCATCACGAAGCATCATCGGCTCGTACATGTCAGGGGGTTGATCTCCTCAGCACACAGCATAGAGGATGCGGCCGCTTGACCCTTCCCCGGAGTTCCCACATGCCTCACTCGTTCTTCGCGCGCAGCGCGCTGGTGCTGTCCACCATCGTGCTCGTCGTTTCTGGTTGCCGTTGTGGTGACCAGAACATCGGCCGCTCCAACGGAGAGATCGTCGTCATCTGGCGCAACCCCGCGGGCGATCGCATCTCGAACCGTGACGCGACCTACGACTTCGGCCTCGCGCTGGTGGGTGAGCGGAAGACCCAGACGATGACGCTGCGGAACACCGGCGCCAACAAGCTCACCTTGAGCACGCTCGCGTTGACCGAAGGCGACGAGGTGAGCTTCGGCCCGCCCCCCGGCCAGGTCACCAGCGACACGAGCCTCTTCCAGTCGCAGTTCGCGGCCATCGAGCTGCAGCCCAACGGGCAGACCGAGCTCGAGGTCAGCTTCACGCCCCGCGGCCTCAAGGGGACCTACTTCTCGAAGCTGCTGCTCACCACCGAAGGCACGCGCTTCGAAGACTCGACCGCAATCATCACGCTGATGGGTCAGGGTGAGAAGGGCGCGTGCGATCTGCCCACCATCATCGACTTCGGCAAGACGCCCATCGGCGAGACGTTGCCTTTCTCGGTGCCTTTTCAAAACCCCACCAGCCTCCCGGCGTTCGGCAACGCGGGCGCCATCGCAGGGCCTGACGCGGCGAACTTCGGTTACGCGATGAACACGCCCGTGGGCCAGGTGCCGGTCGCACCGCGGTCGACGACCGACGTGGTGCTCACCTTCTCGCCCACTGAGCTGCGCCAGTACGAGGCCACCGTGACCCTGACCGGCGCCGGCGAGTGCCCCGTCACCACCGTCATCCTGCGCGGTGAAGGCAGCAACGAGACGCTCACCTGGAGCCCCACCTCGCTCAACTACGGCTTCGTGAACCCGGGCTCTGAGACCATCAAAGAGGTCATCTTCGTCAACCCGGCCTCGGTGCCCATCGTGTTGACCGCGGTCACCTCGACGAACTCGGCCGACTTTTACCACGCGGTGCCTGCGGGCGGCGACGCGACGAAGCTGAGCATTCCGGGCAACAGCGTTCCCTTCCCCATGCGCATCGCGTGCAACCCGTCTCTGCTGGGCGCGCGCAGCGGCACGGTCACTTTCCAGACCGGCCTCCGGCAGACCCCGGGCGGCACCATCATGCTTTCGTGCACCGGCGGTGGTCCCCGCATTCGGGTCACGCCCCGCCCCACGCTCGCGTTCGGCCGCGTGGGTTTCTTCCCCGGCAATCCCACCTTCTCCGTGCAGCGCAAGGTCAACGTGCAGAACGTGGGCAGCCGCCCGCCGATGCCTGACCCCACCTCGAACCTGTACCTGGGTGAAGTGGCCGCCGACGGCACGCCCGGTCAGTTGCCGCTGTTCGACCTCACGCCCGGCGCCGGCACGTCGGCCGACGAGTTCGTGGTCGCGCTCGGTTCTCCCTACAACACCGCGGTGGGCCTGCAGGCGATCGCCGGCGCCAATTTCGTCGACCTCACCGTCACGCT
>JAYTAT010000157.1:0-2057 GCA_043737315.1 Archangium sp. | reverse complement strand
GATCACCTGGGGTGCAGCCGACGCACCCTGAGCACCCGGCATGATCAAGAAGATCTGCTGGGCCGGCGCTGCAGCCGCCTGCGGCATCACGATGGTCTGCGGTGCGGCAGGCGCGGGAGCTGCGGGGGTGCGCACCTCTGCCCGGTCGTAGCCACGGCCCCAACGGCCTTCGCGGCTCTCACAACCACCACCGCCATGGTGGCCGTGCCAGCGAGCGCTGGCGATGGCCGAGCCGTACCCTGCGAAAACTCCGAAACCCAACAAGACGATGAGAACGCGGCGCATGTGTTGTTCCTTTTCCTTTGAATGAATTGGTTAGAAGTTGACCGACGAAGGCTCGCCGCCAGCGCGGTAGCCGTGGTGACCGTGACCGCCGAAGTGGCCTTTGTTGCAGCCGCCGCCGTGCATGCGCGAAGGCCCGAACTCGATGAGGTCGCCCAGCCGGTTGCGCTGCTCAGGGCTGAGCGCTTCGTGCACCGCCTGAAGGCCCTCGCGTACCGCCTTCTTTACTTCATCCACCGAGGCCTGCTGTGCGTCGAAGGCCTCGTTGACGGCCGCAGAGTCGAACGTCTCTGAGCGCACCGCCTTCGCGTAAGAGCTGCGCGCGCGGAAGAACTGCTCCCGTGCCTGCCACATCACGCGTTCTGCGTTCTCTGAGGCCGAGGCGATCACCTTTTCCTGGCCCGGCGTGGTGTCGAGGTGCTGGAAGAGGCGCCGCATCATCCAACGGCGCGGGCCACCCTCCCAGCCGTGGTGACCGGAGCGGCCCCAACGGGCGACCTTGATGAGACCAATCAGGCTGAGCGTCCCAACGATGATTCCGAACATGGTGCTTCCTTTCGATGACTCAACGAGAGCCGAGATGGCTCCCACTCGCCCCCGGGGTTGGTGAGCCCCGTTGCGTGAACACAAAGTAGGAAGGCTCTGTGAAGCCACTGCAGCGATCCGGGTGAAGAAGCATGAAGGCATCAACCGGCTGAATTGATTGCCCCGCTCTCGAGGAAGTGGGACGAGGCCGCCCATGCGCCTGTGTTTCGTGTTGCTGCCCGACGCCAAGCCCCTTGCCACGGGCCCTTTCGAGAAGGCCCTCAAGGACTTCCCCGACCTGGGCGCCCTGCGCTGGTCTTCGTCGACTCGCAAAGGGACCAGGGCGTTCAGCGTGGGCAAGCTGAAGGTGCTGGCCTCGCTGATGCCGGTCGCCGTGCCGGAGGGCGAAGCCGAGCGCGCGACCGATCACAGCCTCAGCGGCCTCGACGGAAGCTGGACCCTGCCCGAACACCGCGCGCACCTGCTCGTGGCACAGCAAGGTGCGACGGGAACCGAGGTCGAAGAGCTGGTCACCTTCACCCGCGTGGTCGCGGCGATCGTTCGCGCTACCAACGCGGTCGGCGTCTACTGGGGTGAAGGCGGCGCAACGCACCACCCGGAGTTCGTGGTGAACATCGCGCACAGCGAACTGCCGTTGCCCATCTGGGTCGGCGTCTCGGTGGCGAAGTCAGCCAGCGGGCCTGAGCTGCTGAGCATCGGCATGAAGCAGCTGGGGCTGCCTGAGCTGCTGCTCACCACGCCGGGGCTCGATGGCACGGTGTTCGAGCTCTTCTATGATCTGCTCGCGTACGTGACGCGGCGCGGGAAGAAGCTGCCCGAAGGCGACAGCGTGGGCCGAACCCCGAAGGAGAAGCTCAAGGTGCGGTACGTGGCCTCGCCCATCCATCCCGGGGAACAGGTCTGGAACGTGGTGTTGCCTGCGCCGAAGAAGAAAAAGAAGGGAGCGGCGACGAAAAAGAAGGCGCCGGTGAAGGCCGCGAAGAAGAAAAAGAAGAAGTGACTCCCGACGTCAGAATCCGCCCCCTCAACAGTGCGCCCGTTCATGCTGAGCGTGACTACGTCCTCTACTGGATGACGTCGTTTCGCCGGGCGCGGTCGAACTTCAGTCTGCAGCGCGCGGCAGAAGAGGCGGCCCGACTCAAGAAGCCCCTCGTCGTCTTCGAGGCGCTGCGGGTCGGCTACGAGTTCGCCAACGATCGGCTGCACACCTTCGTGCTGCAGGGCATGGA
>JAYTAT010000156.1:0-5246 GCA_043737315.1 Archangium sp. | reverse complement strand
GTCGTCTGCCTGACCCTGGGTCTCATCTCGGGCTGCAGGACTTTCCCGAAGACGCCCGCTGCCACGCTGAGCGCCCTCGCCGCGGCGAACGATGGGTACCTCACCGGCACCCCGATTTCGCTCGGCGAGAAGCTCGTGCTCAACCGGGAAGACTTCGTCTACGACGCGAAGCTCTCGCCCGATTCGCGGGTCGTGGCGTTCTCCCGCCTGGGGCCCAAGTCGTTTCACCTCTCCGTGCACGAGCTCGCAGCTCAGCCCACGCTGCGCGCGGACGCGGTGGTCAACGCGCTCGAGTTCGACGTCGACTCGCTGGAATTCTCCCCCGACGGCGCGCGCGTGGCCACCGTCTCTCGCGACGGCGCGTTGCGCATCTATGCCGCGAAGACCGGTGCACTCGAAGCAGCCTGGCTCACCGAAGAGCCGCTGGTGAGCGTGGCCTGGAATTCATCGGGCGAGCTGCTCGCGCTCGGGAGTGCACGCGGGCTGGTGACCCTGGTCTCGGTGCCACAGCTGCAGCACGTGGCTGAACTTCGGCCGCACACCGATGAAGTGCGCGCACTGGCCTTCACGCCCGGTGGTGAGTTGATCACCGGCAGCTGGGACAAGCGGCTGCTCGCCTTCACCGTGGGCGCTTCCACCGTGCCGGCCCGCGAAGTCCGCACGCACGTGACGAAGAAGAATGGCCTCGTGCTCTTTCGCGCGGTGCTCGATGGGGCGGCCTCAGCCACCCTCGCGCTCGATAACCGGGTGCCGATGCTCATCGTGAAGAGCGCGCTCGCAAAGGCCGCGGGCATCGAGGTGAGCTCGTTGACTTCGACGGTGCAGGTGCCGACCGCGTTCGGCAATCAGCTCGCGAAGGTGGCGAAGGGCAGGGTGCTCTCGATCAAGAACCTCACCTTCGATCAGGTCGACGTCGCGGTGTGTGATGCCTGCGTTCCTCCAGATGCGCAGGCGGTGCTCGGGGGCCCGGTGCTGCAGCAGCTCGCCACCGCTTTCGATGAGTCCACCTCCGAAGTCGTCTTCACGCTCAACGAAGGCGCGACAGGCGCCCGTGTGAGCTCGGCGAAGACGTTGACCCTCGCCCGGTCGTTCAGTTTCCCTGCCGCTGTGAATGACCTGTCGCTCGACGCGAAGGGGCTCATCGCCGGCGTGGCGTTCTCTGAGATCAAGTCGGAGCGCACCAAGGCCGTCTACGACCGCGAGAAGAAGAACGAGATCGAGCCAGAGCGCGAGTGGGACTGTGGCGCGCGCATCGACCTCGCTTCAGGCCAGGTGCTGGAAAAGAAGACTGGCCACCGTGGCACCGTCGCGACGGCAGCGATCAGCCCCGATGGAAAGACGCTCGCGACGGGAGGCTGGGACAAGAAGGTCATGCTTCACGGTGAGCCGCGCAGCATCGACACCGACTACGGCTGGGCCATTCGGCGCGTGCGTTTTTCTCGTGATGGCCGCCGGCTGATCGTCGCCGCGTGGACTCCGCAGAACCCGCTGAGCAGCCATCGAAGCGATCCTTCGGCGGTGGTGTACGAGGTCATCTATTCCGATGCGGCCGCGATCGCGCGCTGACCGCCCCGACCTGGCGACGAGAGCGGGCGGAAGAACTCCACCACATCGCGCACCAGCAACTCTGGCGCCTCCAGCGCGGCGAAGTGCCCGCCATGCTCGAACTCAGTCCAGCGCACGATGTTGTTCTCGCGAGCGGCCCATCGCCGGATGGTGACGTCCTGGCTCGAGGAGACAGCGACCCCGGTCGGCACTTCGTTCCGGGGAAGCCGCTTGCGTGCCTGCGGGTCATGCAGGGTCTCGTAGTAGAGGTTGGCTGACGAGCCCGCTGTCCCTGCAAACCAGTTCAGCGTGACGTTCGTGAGAATGCGATCGCGGTCGACCGCGTCCTCCGGAAGCGCAGCGGAAGGATCAGTCCACTCCTTGAACTTCTCCACGACCCACGCCAGGTGCCCTACCGGAGAGTCCGTCAGCGGGGTGGCCGCGGGCTCGGGTGAGCGCACGTGAAGGAAGTGCACGGTCTGCCCATCGATTTCCGTCGTGAACTGAGGGTGCACGTTGAGCTTTGCCTCGTGCGCGCGCCAGTCGTATTGGGTTTGCCAATAGGCCGTCAGGTTCTTCAGGTAGGCCGTCGGTACGCCCCGGCTCCAGCCCTCGCCTGGTGACTCGGTGGGCCAGCGGGTTCGGCTCAGCCTTTCGTGCAGGTCCTCGAGAGCGGTTTGGGGAACGGCGATGCGGAACGGAACGACTTTGGGCTGGGCAGTGGCCATGAGTTCCCCAATTGCATGGCTCGCGCCACGAGTCTCAAGGCGGGTGGTGCGTCGCCAGGCCGCAGCGAGTCACCGACTGAAGACGGCGAGCTTGTCCCACAGCGCCTCGCTCTGCTGAGCCTTGATGAAGCGCAGCACGTTCTCTGGCGTGTCTGAGACGATGAGACTTCCGGGTGAGCCGGTGCTGCGGCCCTTGAGCGTGCCGGCCTCGACCGCTCGGCGGAAGGTCGAGTCACGCATCAGCCAGAAGGTCGCCAAGCCTTCTTTGCTGAGCTCATAGCGGGCGTAGAGGTATCGGCCGCTCTCGAGCTCGCCTCCGACCGCGCGCAGGTTGAGCACCTTCATCGCGCCCACCATCGTCACGTGGCCGTCGAACCGCTCGGGTGCCTTCCCCTTGAACGGTAGAACGAAGCTCATCACGCCGCCGGTCTCGATCGAGACCTTGACGCTCAGGCCGCTGCCACCGACTTGTTTCCACTCGCCCAGGAGCGCCTTATCGGCCGTCGCCAGGCCAGGCAGCGTCAGCGGGTTGGTGAACTCGGCTGGCGCGCAAGAGGCCAGCAACAAGATCAGGACCCGCGAGGTCGTTCGCATCGCCCAAGTCTACGCCTCGCGCTCCAGAAGAATGTTCTTTCCCCTCGCCTTCTTCCGCCCTACGCCCGACTCATGGCCGTGGGAGGAACCTGGATGCTCGTGGGCGGCGGGACCGTCGTGGTGGCCGCCACGGTCGCGCACCGCGTGCTCGAGCACGAGGTCATCCCCGTATGGCTTCACGGGCTCGCGCTTGGCCTCGGCGGCCTGGCAGTCGTGTTCGGCAGCTGCGATGCGATGATCAAGAGCGTCCTGGGGGTGGGCCGCCGCGTCGGGTGGAACCCTTTCGTGGCGGGCACCATGGCGGGCCTCGCCTCGAACATTCCCGAGCTCGTGATGCTCGGCTTCGTGCTCGCTGCCGCGCCGCGCGTCGGCTTCATCGTCACCTGCCTGACGCTCCACGTGGGTGCGCTGGCGTTCGGCCTCTACTCTGGCTTTCTGCCGCGCGACAAAACGGGGCACGCCCGGCTGCCCGAGCCGCTGGTCAAGATCACCACCGACCTCTTCGCCGCGGCGGCTGGCGTGTTCCTCGGCACCGGCCTCGTGATGCTCATGCTCCGCGCGTTTGGCAGCGGAGACCACCGGGGCGAGGGGCTGGGCGTGCTCGACCTCTCGGTGCTTGGCGTCGCGCTGCTCTTCGTTCAGGTCGTCGCGACCGTCGAGCTGGTGCGCCGCTTCAGCGGCGGTGACGCGCGCGAAGGCTCACCAGGCGCCGAGCCGCCGCCCTCGTGGGTGGCCATCGCGGGCAACGGGGCCATCGGGCTGATCGCCTCGGTGATCGGCGGTCACGCGGTGGGCGACTTCGCTGATCTCCTGGTCGAGGGTCTCGCGGCGCGGGGTTACCCCGAGATGGTCGGTGCGCTGGTGCTCAGCGTGTTCGCGTCAGCGGGCGCGTTCGCCATGATCGTCACCT
The DNA here is from genome assembly GCA_043737315.1 of Archangium sp. Classification (GTDB taxonomy): domain Bacteria; phylum Myxococcota; class Myxococcia; order Myxococcales; family Myxococcaceae; genus Archangium_A. Next base: position 1,469 of record JAYTAT010000156.1, on the reverse strand, counting down.
CGCACACCAAGGGTATGTACGACGTCGCGCTCGCGTCGGCTGCAGGCCAGGTGAGCCAGGTGCCCTTCGTGGTGCTCCCGGTCGCCATGCTCCTGCTCGCGGTCCTCGCGTCGACTGGCGTCATCCCGACTGCGCCCAGTGGCGCCGTGCTCCCGATCGATCTCGAGACCACCAGCGTGATGGTCCTCTCCTTCCCGCCGATGCTCTTGCTTTGGAAGGCGGTTCAGGACGACGGTCAGGTCAGCTGGGTTGAGACCGCGGCGATGGTGTGCGTCTTCGGGATCATGCTGTTCCTGCTCGCCGTCCACGGCTGACGCGCGAGCCGACCGCTTCAGGCCAGCGTGACCTGCCGCGCGCGAGGCGAGACCGCTGCCAGCGCGATGGGGGTCACCCCGCCCGCCGAACGCCGCGCCGTGGTCGCTTCGTGCTCCAGCAGCCACTGCTTCAGCTCGAGCCCGCCCGCGTAGCCGGTGAGCAGACCACCCGCGCCAATCACCCGGTGACACGGAACGATGAGCGAGATGGGATTCTTGCCGTTGGCTGCGCCCACTGCGCGTGAAGAAGACGGGTTGCCCAGGTGCGTCGCCAGCGCGCTGTAGCTGGTGGTGGTGCCAAGGCGGATTTCCCTCAAGGCTTCCCACACGCGCTTCTGAAACGGGGTGCCCTTCGGCGAAAGCTTCACCGTGAAGTCCACCAGCCGGCCCACGAAGTAGGCGGTGAGCTGGTCGCGCACGCCGGCGAAGAAGGCGTCGTCTCGCCGCCAGTCGTCGGTGACCTCTGGCACCGCCCGGTGGGCTTCCGGGAAGACGCCAGTCAAGGCCTCGCCATCGCTCACGAGGAGCCAGGTGCCGACGGGGGAGCGGTACCGCGTGTAGGTGGTCACGAACGACATACGAGCGGCGTGGAAGGTACCGGCGGAGATCCCCGAGGGGAAGGGCCTCCCACGTGGCCCCAATGAGTTCAGAAGTTTACGAATACCCGATCGGCGGGCACGCCCTGCTGTTCGAGCAGGCTGGTCACCTGCTGCACCATCTCGTTCTGCCCACACAGAAAGGCGATCGCGTTTTCCGTGGGCAGCCGGGCAAGCAGCGCCTGCACCTGACCCACGGCGCCTTTCCATTCCGGCGAGGGCCCCGTGACGGTGGGGGTGATGTGAATGTTGGCTTGCTCCCACTCGGCCATCTCGGGCGCGAAGGCCAGATGCGCGGGGGTGAGCACGCCGTACGCGCCGTGCACTTCGCCGTACGTCTTGCGGTGCTTCATCAGCGCCCGAATCACCGAACGCAGCGGTGCGAACCCGGTGCCAGTGCCGATGAGCAGCAGCGGGTGCGCCCGCGCGCGGTCAATCGGAAAGCCCGGGCCGTCGGGCATGCCCACCTCGATGACTTCACCGGGCACCAGCGAGGCCAGCTCACCTGCGACGCCCTCGTTCTCGCGAATCAGATACTCGAAGCGGTCGGTGCCGGGGG
>JAYTAT010000155.1:0-5247 GCA_043737315.1 Archangium sp. | reverse complement strand
ACGGCGGCTGAATCTGCAGCCCCATCAACTTGTGCCACGCCTCGACGCTGCCGCCCGAGGTGGCCGAAGCGTACTGCGGGTACATCGGCACCAGCGTGATGTGCGTGACGCCGCGCGCCTCGAGCGCCGAATACGCCTCTTGCATCGACGGCTTGCCGAAGCTCATCGCCAGCTCGACCTCGACACCGGGCAGCTCGGCACGCAACGCCTCGACCTGAGCCTTCGAGTTGATCAGCAGCGGTGAGCCTTGCGGTGTCCAGATCTGCTGGTAGGCGTGTGCGCTGCGGCGAGGCCTGAACGGCAAAATGATCAGATTGAGCAGCAGCCACCGCGCGAGCGGCGAGAGATCGATGACGCGCGGATCATTGAGGAACTGCCCCAGGTACCTGCGCACCGCGGGCACGGTGGGCGCATCGGGCGTTCCCACGTTGACCAGGACCACGCCCTTCTTCGTTGAGGTGGAGACGAGTGCGTTCATGGACGAAACAGGTAGCCGCGACCGCGGACGGTGACGAAGTGCACCGGGCTCTCGAGGTTGGGCTCGAAGAGCCGCCTCAGCCGGAGAATGAAGTTGTCGATGGTGCGATCGGTGGGGAACGCATCCATGCCCCAGACCTCTTCGAGGATGTCGGCGCGCGCGAGCACCTTGTCGACGTTCTTCGAGAAGAGCTCCATCAGCTTGAGCTCCTTGTCGGACAACGTGACCTCACCTTCCGAAGTCACCGCGCGCCCGGTGTCGAACCGCACCGAGAAGCCCTCGCCCAGCTGCAGCGCCCGGGGTGCCGCGGCCACCGTGCCCGTCGCCCGGCGAAGCAGCGAACGAATGCGCGCGAGCAGCTCGGCCACATCGAAGGGCTTGGTCAGATAGTCGTCTGCGCCGCAGTCGAGCCCGCGCACCTTCGCCTGCACTTCACTGCGCGCAGTGAGCATCAAGATGGGGCAGCGCACGCCGGCATCACGCGCGTCACGCACGAGCTGAAAACCTTCACCACCCGGGAGCATCACGTCGACCACGGCGAGTTGAATGTCAGGCTGCCCGAGCGCGGTGGCGCCGGTGGCGAAGGTCGCCGCCGAGGCCACCTGGTAGCCCGCGTGCTTCAGGTTGAGCACCACCAGGTCGCGCACCAACGCTTCGTCTTCGATGACCAGGATCTTCTCAGCCACGGGCCACCGCCAACGGCAGCTCGAGCGCGAACACGCTGCCCTGGCCCGGGCCTGCGCTCTTCGCGGTGAGCTCGCCGCGCATGCGCCTCGCGAGCTGGCGGGAAATGAACAGCCCCAGGCCACTGCCGTGCGCCACGCCCTGGCCTCCACCGCGCTCAAACGGCTCGAACAGCCGCTCGGCATCTCTGGGATCGAAGCCCTGGCCCATGTCGCGGATCTCGAGGCGCCACCGCGTGCCCTTGCTGTGCCCCACCAGGTCGACCCGGCCGCCGCCGTACTTGCGGGCGTTGTCGAGCAGGTTCTCCAGCACCACCCGCACTGCGTCGCGGTCGCACGCCACCGAGACCGGCTCCGTGGGCTCCCAGCGCACGTCGTCGTCGGGGAAGCTGGCGCGCCGGTGCTCGAGGATCTCGCCGACCAGCTGCATCGCAGGCACCACCTCGGGTGTGCTCGCGTCGCGAGCGACTGTGCGCTGATAGGCCAGCGTGGTCTCCACCATGTGCTCCAGGCGATCGCACTCGGCGATGCCCTGGTTCAAGAAACGCGCATGCAGCTCAGGGGGAATGCTGCCGTTGCCCAGGCTCTGCAAGAGCGCACGCACGCCCGCCAGCGGCGTCTTGAGCTGGTGGGTGGTGAGCGAGAGCATCGAGTGCATGCGCTGCGTCTCGCGCCGCCGATGCTGGGCCACCATGAAGAGCACCACCGCGAGCACGCAGAGCAAGGCGCCCGCGAGCGTCGACTCACCCGAGATCATGAACAGCTGGCGCTGCGTGGCGGCATCGAGCGCGAGCAGGCGACTGCCCCGCTCGACGCCATCGAAGGTGACTTCGATCTGCCCGCGCAGCAGCAGGTCGCTCGCCACGATGTTCCGGCGCACCAGCACCGCCCACCAGCCCATCAAGGGACCGACGGTCGACAGCGCCGCCGCGAAGGCGATGACGTCGAGGTTCCTTTTGAGAATCTGGCGAACGCGGTTCATGGTTTCCCCGGCTATCAGAGTGCCGCGACCAGGCGCTCCACGTCGTTGGGTGAGTGCGCCGCCGAAAGGAAGCCCACCTCGTAGGCGGAGGGCGGCAGGTAGATACCCGCTTCCAACCACCCGCCGTAGCGGCTCTTGAACCCCGCCACCGCCTCGGGCGCGATCTTCTCGGCCTGCGTGGGGATGGGGCCATTGAGCGAGTAGTACGGCCAGAACAGGCTGCCCACGCGCACCATGCGGAAGGCGCGGTTCTTCTTCTCGCCCACTGCGACGTCCATCAGCCCGCCCAACGCCTCGAGGTGCCGGTAGGGGGCGCCGGTACGAAGCTCGGTCAACGTGGCGATGCCCGCGGCGAGCGCGACCGGGTTTCCGGCCATGGTGCCGGCCTGGTACGTCTTTCCCAGCGGAGCGAGGCGCTCCATGATCTCCGCGCGGCCGACCACGGCACCGACCGGCAGGCCACCACCGATGATTTTTCCCAGCGTGGTGAGGTCGGGCTGCACGCCCACCACCTTCGCGTAGCCATGAAAACCGAAGCGGAAGCCGTTGATCACCTCGTCGAACACCAGCACCGTGCCGTGCTCCGAGGTGAGCTCACGCAGGCGCTTCAAAAACCGCGGCTCTTGAATCAGCAGGCCGTTGTTCGCAGGCAGGGGCTCGATGAAAGCAGCCGCGAGTTCCGGGCCGTGTTCGCGGAAGAGCTGCTCGAGCGCCTCGATGTCACCCAGCGGTGCGACCAGCGTGTCGTGCGCGACCGTGACGCCTTCACTCTCGGCGAGGCCCAGGGTCACCACGCCGCTGCCGGCCTTCACCATCAGCGCGTCGGCATGCCCGTGGTAGCAGCCAGAGAACTTGAGCAGCAGCTTCCGGCCCGTGTGCGCGCGCGCCAGGCGAATGGCGGTCATCACCGCTTCGGTGCCGCTCACCACGAACCGAACCCGATCGGCGGGCGCGAAGGCCTCGAGCACCAGCTCAGCCATCGCGAGCTCGTTGCGATGACAGGTGCCGAAGGCGAGCCCGTCTTTCGCGGTGCGGATGACCGCGTCGATCACCGCCGGGTGCGCGTGCCCCAGGATGTTCGGGCCCCAGGCCATGCAGAAGTCGAGGTACTTGCGCCCGTCTTCATCGAACATCCACGCGCCTTCGCCGCGCGCCATGTAGCGGGGCGTGCCACCGACGCTGCCGAAAGCGCGAACGGGGCTGGAGACACCGCCGGGCATCAACGCCCGTGCGCGGGAATAGAGACGCTCAGATGCGCCGGGCGAGCCAGTCATTGGATTGCTCCTGTGAGGTGGTGAGTTCTTCGAGGCGCGCTGCCAGCCACGCCGTATCGGGTCGTTCGCACAACCTGACGGTGATTCGTTTCCAGCCCGCCGCCGTGGCGAGCCCCAGTGAAGCGGTGCCACCCTCGATGTAACAGCCGAACGGCGTGGTGCAGCCGCCCTCGAGAATTCGCAAAAAATCGCGCTCGGTGTTCACGGCGTTCGCGGTGGGCGGGTGATGGAGCGCACTCAACAACGAGATCACCTCTTCGTCATCGGAGCGGCATTGGACGGCGACGGCGCCCTGACCCGGCGCGCACTGCCAACGCAGCGGGTTCAACCGGAACACCGCCAGCCCATCGAGCGGCAGCTGCAAACGCGCGACGCCTGCTTCAGCGAGCAGAATCGCGTCGTACAGCCCGTCGCGCAGCTTGCCCACCCGGGTCGGCACGTTGCCACGCAGCGGTTGCGAGAGGGTCTGGGGCGCAAAATGTTGGAGCATCGCCTCGCGCCGCAACGAGCTCGAGCCCACCCGGCTCGCGGCCTTGAGGGGAATGAGCCCATTCTCGTCGACGGATTCCAGCCGCGCGATCAACACGTCGGCTGCGGCGGCGCGCTCCAGCACGGCGCCCAGCACCAGGCCCGCGGGCATGCGGGTGGGGAGGTCTTTGAGCGAGTGCACCGCCCAGTCGATCTGCTGCGCGCGCAGGGCCGCCTCGAGCTCTTCGGTGAAGAAGCCCTTTTCCAACTTGCCCGCCAGCTTCTCGGCCTGGCTGGTGTCGCCCTTGGTGGTGATGATTCGCTCGGTGATGCCCGCGCCCTTCATCGACAGCAGCGAGCTGACATGACGTGTCTGCCAGAGCGCGAGCGCCGAACCACGCGTGCCCACCGTGTAGTGCCTCATGACGCCTCTCGGGTCTTCTTCAACAGTTGATGCGTAAAGGCACCCACGGCCTGGCGCACCCGGCGCGCCTGCTTCGCGGGAATGCCTGCCAGAAGCTGGGGCAGCTGTTCGTTCAAGAAGGTGAAGCGCTGTGCGTCGATGGCGGCCAGCGCACTTGCAGGGGCGGGCGCTGCGAGCTCGCCGGTCAACGCGGTGGTCGCAGCGATGACCAGCACACCGAGCCGGTCACGATCCACCTCGCTCAGGTGCAGCTCAGGCCGCGCGAGCAGCGTGTCGAGACCGACCGTGGTCCACCCTGGAGCAGACTTGAGCTGCGGCGGCGCACCCGCGTCGATGACCAGCCCCTGCTTGCGGCGCGCGGGCAGCGTGAGCCACGGGTCCGCGGCCCCGGTACACACCACCACCGCGTCGAAGGAGTTCACCTGCGAGAACATGGTGTCCATCGACTGGCGGGTCCAGGTGCTGACCTCCCAGCCGGGAACGGCTTTCAAGCTGCGCTCCATCGCCTGGCCGAACTCACCGCGGCCGAGCACTGCGATGGTCTTCACCGGCTGCTCATGCAGCACTTCGCGCACCAGCGACTGCACGCCGAGTGAAGGTGCGCCCGGCACCTCATCGCGCCGGCTGCGAATGAGGCGCTCGACGTGTTTCCACACGCGGTGCAGCCGGCTGTCTGAGACGCCAGTGCTGCGAGCGAGCTCGAACGCCTTGAGCACCTGGCGGCCGACGGCGCTTTCACCTTCGGCGACCGAGTCGAGACCCACCACCACGCGCAGCAGGTAGTGCACGGCAGCGGTCCCCGCCCGCACCTGGATCAACTCGGGATCGACGTCAGGCAGGCGTGAGGCGAGCGCGCCGCGCAGCAGGCTGCCGGCCCACTCGGGTTGATCAGCGGTGATGATCCACTCGGTGCGCGAGCAGGTGGTCACGCAGGCAGC
>JAYTAT010000154.1:0-12729 GCA_043737315.1 Archangium sp. | reverse complement strand
GTTTCGGCGCGACGCTCAAGTCGGCGATCGAGAAGGTCGACGCGATGCAGACCCAAGCCGACGTCGAGGCGCAGAAGCTGGCGGGCGGCGAGGGCAACCTGCACGAGACCATGCTGGCGCTGGAAAAGGCCGACATCTCGATGAAGGTCGCGATGAAGGTCAGGAACAAGATCCTCGATGCCTACAACGAAGTGATGCGGATGCCGGTCTAAGCCATGGAAACCCTCCTCAAGCAGGTCCGCGAACTCCCCGCGCGGTTCCAGGCGATGCCCGCCGGTTTGCGGATGGCGCTCATCGCAGGCGTCGGTCTCGCGGTCGCCCTGGCCATCGGCGTCGCAGGCTTTGCCCGCAGCGGCGAGTACCAGTACGCCTTCACCAACCTCACGCAGGAAGACTCGACCGAGGCGACCGGCATCTTGAAGGACTCCGGCATTCCGTTTCGCATCGAGGCCAACGGTACGGCCCTCGCGGTGCCTGCCGACAAGGTCTACGACACGCGCATTCTGCTGGCGAAGTCCGGTCTTCCCCGCGCGGGTGGCGTCGGCTTCGAGCTCTTCAACAGCGGCGATCTGGGTGTCAGCGAGTTCACCCAGAAGGTCAATCTTCGCCGCGCCATCGAGGGTGAGCTGGCGCGCACCATCGGCAGCTTCTCGGGCGTGCGCAGCGCGCGGGTGACCGTCTCGATGGGTGAGCACGGCCTGTACCGCAACGAAGACAAGAAGGCGGCGGCCGCGGTGGTGGTGGTGCTTCAGCCGGGCCGCACCCTGGGTGAGCGTGAGCTCGCGGGCATTCGGCACCTCGTCTCTTCCGCGGCCCCCGGGCTCTCGGCCGACGCGGTCACCGTGATGGATGGGCGCGGCGCGGTGCTCTCGGCTGACTCGGCGTGGGACAGCCCCGAGGCGTCGTATCAGCGCAAGCTCGAGCGTGACTTCGAGCAGCGCATCATCACGCTGCTCGAGCCCGTCGTCGGCGCAGGTTCGGTCATCGCCAAGGTGACCGCGAACGTCGACCACTCGACCGTCAATCAGAACAGCGAAGTGTTCGACCCCGAGCAGGTGGCGATGCGCAGCGAGCGCACCACGTCGGGCAACACCTCGAACCAGACCACCACGCCGGTCGGAGTCGCAGGCGCCCAGGCGAACGTGCCGCTGGCGCCCACGCCGCAGGTGCAGTCGCCCACGCAGCAGGGCAACTCGACCAGCTCTGATCTCACCCGCAACTTCGAGATCACCAAGACCACCACCCAGACGGTGGCGAAGCTGCCCCGCCTCATGAAGATCTCCGTCGCGGTGATTGTCGATGGGGTCGAGGGCAAGGCTCGCTCTGCTGAAGAGGTCGCGAAGTTGGGCGAGCTGGCGCGCAAGGCCGTGGGCTTCGACGACGCGCGCGGCGATCAGTTCGAGATCACCAGCCAGGCGTTCGGCCGCAGCGTCGAGGCGGCCGAGGTGAAGGTGGCGGCCACCACGCCTTCGTGGGTCTACGCAGCGATCGCTTTGGGCATTCTCGCCCTGGCCGCCCTCGCGTTCTTCCTCGCTCGCCGCGGCGCGAAGTCGAGGCCCGATGCCGAAGCGCTGGTGCTGATGCCGGGCGCCACGGTCGGTTCGCTCGAGGCCAGGCAGAACGCCCTCGATGGTGTGGTGACGGAGCTCAAGAAGCCGGCGCAGCCGCTGCTGATCGACCCGATGGCCGACCTCCGGGAGAAGGCGCGGGCGCTGGTCAGAGAAGACCCGGAGCGCGCGGTGATGCTGGTGCGGGCGTGGTTGAGCGCAGATCTCGAGAAGGATGTGGAACGTGGCTGACCAGAAGGTGAACGAGGTGCTCCCGTGGATCGAAAAGGGTGGACCGGGCGCGAAGCGGGTCGCCGCGTTGCTGATGGGGTTGGGGCCTGAGACGGCATCGACGCTCTTCCAGAAGATGAGCGAGCTCGAGGTGCGGCAGATCGCCCTGGGAGCGCGAGAGATCAAGCGCATGGGGCCGACCGCGATTCCCCAGTCGCTCACGGTGTTCTGCGACTCGATGCAGGAGGCCGGTGTCGATGCCCTCGGCGGCGACGCGATGCTCCGCAAGCTGGCCACCGAAATGCTCGGGCCTGACGCCGTCAAGCGCACCTTCGACGCACAGCCGCCGACGCACGTGCCCGAAGAGCTGCTGGGCCCCGTGGCGACCGCCGACGCCGAGTCGCTGGGAATGATTCTGGCGCGTGAGCAGCCGCAGACCATCGCGCTGGTGCTCAGCTCGCTGACCGCAGAGCGCGCCGCGCTCGTGATGGATCGGTTGCCCCAGGCGATGCGTCCCCAGGTGGTTCGGCGCATGGCCGTGGTCGAAGCGGTGGCGCCCGAGGTGCTTCGTGAAGTGCGCACCGCGCTCGCCGGTGAGCTGAGCTCGTTGGTGGCCGAAGGCATGCGCCGCGTCGATGGCCGCATCGCCGCGCTCGAGATTCTGCGCCGCAGCCCGGCGCCTCAGCAGACCGAGATCCTCGCGGCCATCGAGCGGGATGATCCGAATCTCGCAAACGAGCTGCGCAGCAAGCTCTTTACGTTCGAAGATCTGACCCGGCTGTCGGATCGCGATCTCCAGAGCCTGATGAAGGACCTCGACATGAAGCAGGTCACGGTGGCGCTCAAGGGCGGCTCTCCTGAGCTGCGCGAGAAGTTCCTCAAGAACATGTCGAGCCGCGCCGGCGAGCTGCTCCAGGACGATCTGACGGCGATGGGCCCGGTGAAGCTGTCGGATGTCGAGGGTGCGCAGGCAGAGATCGCGAAGGTGGCGATCGAGGCCGCTGAGAAGGGTCGCATCACCATCGTTCGGCCGACCGACAAGATGCTCTGAGCCATGAGGAAACCGCTCTTCATGATGGGGACGAAGGATGTGCCGAACGAAGCGCTGAAGCTCACGCACGTCGATCCGGCACGCATCAGGGCGGTGTCGTGGGCGCCTTCCGTTCAGGCGCCCGCGCCCACCCCGTTCGTACCGGACGAAGTCGACAGACCACTTCCGGTCGAGGCCGCAAGTGCACCTGCCGCGCCGCCTGCGCCGATCGTGGTGCCGGCGTTCTCGGTCGCGGCCGAAGAGAAGCTGCACGCCGCGGTGCTCGCGCTCAAGAACCAGGGCGAACGCCTCGCCGAGCAGGCCCGCAGCGACTCGCTCGAGCTGGGCATCTTGATCGCCCGCCGCATTCTCGAGCGTGAGCTCTCATCGAACCTCGACGGCATCTTCAGCCTCATCAAGAGCGCCATTCGCCGCGCGGGCGAAGATCACGTCACCCGCGTTCGCCTCTGCCCCTCGGACATCGAACGTTTCCGCGACGACGCCATCTCTGACTTCAGCCTCGGCAAGATCGAGCTCGTCGCCGATGCCTCCCTCACCTCTGGAGACGTGATGGTCGACACCGGCTCGCACACCATCGATGGGCGCCTCGCCACCCGCTTCGAAGAACTGGTGCGCCAGCTCGGCGGGTCGCAGTCGTGAGCGGCCTCGACCTCGAGCGTCTCAAACGAAACCTCGATCGCGCCGAGCCCGTGGTCGTGCAGGGCCGCATCGTGCGCGCGACGGGCCTGGTGCTCGAGGCGTCGTTGCCCCGTGTCGCCCTGGGCACCGCCTGCGAGATCCTCGACGACGATGGCCGGGTGTTTCAGGCCGAGGTGGTCGGCTTCAACGGCCCCACCGCGCTGCTGGTGCCGCTGGGCGAGATGGAAGGCATTCGCGAGGGCTGCGTGGTGATTCCGCGCGCGGCGGCCGGTGAGCTGACGGTCGGTGAGGCGTTGCTGGGCCGGGTGGTCGACGCGCGCATGCAGCCCATCGATGGTGGTCCTGCGATCGCATTGACAGAGCGCGTGAAGCTCGCCGCCGCGCCCCCGCCTGCGATGCAGCGAAGGCGCATCGACAAGCCGATGGTGTTGGGCGTCAAGGCGCTCGACTCGTGCCTGACGCTCGGCGAAGGCCAGCGCGTGGGCGTGATGGCCGGCCCCGGCGTGGGCAAGTCGGTGCTGCTGGGCATGATCGCCCGGCACGCAAAAGCCGAGGTGATCGTCGTCGGGCTCATCGGTGAGCGCGGCCGTGAAGTGCGTGAGTTCGTCGAGCGCGATCTGGGCCCTGAAGGTCTGGCCCGCAGCGTGGTGGTGGTGGCGACCGGTGACGAGCCGCCGCTGGTGCGCGTGCGCGCCGGTATGGCAGCCACCGCGGTGGCCGAGTATTTCCGCGCGAAGGGCAAGCGCGTGCTGCTGCTGGTCGACTCGCTCTCGCGCATCGCCATGGCGCAGCGCGAAATCGGGCTGGCCGCGGGTGAGCCGCCCACCTCGAAGGGCTACCCCCCTTCCGTCTTCGCAGCCCTGCCCCGGCTGGTCGAGCGCGCAGGCAACGACTCGGGCACCGGCAGCATCACCGCGCTCTACACGGTGCTCGCCGAAGGCGACGATCTGGCCGACCCCGTGACGGACTGTGCCCGCGCCGCGCTCGACGGTCACATCGTGCTCTCGCGCCGCCTGGCCAACGCTGGTCATTTTCCCGCCGTCGATGTTCTGGCGTCCGTGAGCCGGTGCATGTCGGACGTCACATCGCTGACGCATCGCGAGCACGCCTCGACGGTGCGCGACGTGCTCTCTGCGTACCGCGAAGCGACCGATCTGATTGACGTTGGGGCCTACCAGACGGGCTCCAACCCCCGTGTGGATCGCGCCATTCAGGTCATCGGCACGCTCAATGCTTTCCTGAAGCAGGCACCTGCCGAGCGGTTCTCGCTCGAGCAGACGCTGACGAACTTGAAGGGCGCGCTGACCCCAGCGCCGCCCGCTGCACGACGGGAGCTGAACCGTGGTTGAGGCACTCTTGATGGCCCTGCTCGCGAGTGGACCTGCACCGGTCGCCGTCGCCCCCCCGGGCGAGCTTCCGTCAGCGCTCACCAGGAAGGCGCTGTGCGGCGAGCTGAGCCGCACCAACAAGGAGCTCGCTGCGGCTCGCGCGAAGATCGAGACCGATCGCAAAGCGGTCGAGGCAGATCGCGCCGAGCTCGAGAAGCTCAAAGCCGAGATCGCCCAGGCCCGCGCCGGTCTTCGCACCGAAACCGAGAAGCTCGAAGGCCTGCTGGCCAGGCGGGGAGACGCGCCCGCCCAGGTCGTCGAGGCGCCCCAGAAAAATACCGCCGCCGTGCGCCCCGCTGAACTCGACGCGCTCGCCCGCACCATGAAGTCGATGAAGCCTGAGGCCGCCGCGGCCCTGGTGCAGCGCAGTGAGCCTTCGCTCGCCGCGTCGTTGCTCAAGCGCATGAAGCCTGCTGATGCCGGTGCCGTGATGGATCGCCTCAAGCCTGAGCTCGCTGCCGACCTGCTCGCCCTGATGTCCACCATGCCTTCGGCCCCCTCGAAGTCTGGAGGCCGCCTGTGAAGCTCGACGCGCTGATGGGGCCGGAAAAAAGGGCCGAAGCGGGCCGTAAGCAGAACAAGCCTGCCGCCGGTTTCGAGATGATCCTTCGGGCTGCTGACGAGCCGAAGGCGAAGACCCGCCCTGCTTCTTCCGGTGTCGACGAGAAGAAGCCGCCCGCGGTGTCCAGCACCGATGAGGCGCTGCTCGTCTCCCGCGCGCTCACCCCTCACGCGCGCCCTGCTCTTCTTATCGTCACGAAGACCCCTGAGCTGAAGGCCCCCGCGCCCACCCTCGCGCCCGTGACCGCGCAGAAGGCAGTCACGCTCGACCAGCTCGCCATTCGCTCGAAGGAACAGCACGCCCCCGCGCGCGTGACAGGGCCAGCCGAGAAGCCGCACAGCCGCCGCGACGAAGTGGCTCACGAGAAGAAGAAGCCCGAGGACCCCATGCTCACCGCTCCGCCGGCCGCCCCCACGGCTGCGCCCGTCGCCACCGCTGAGCCGTTTCGCATCGAGGCGCCCCCAGCCATCAAGGACGCCGCGCCGCTCGCGCCCCTGGCGCCGGTGATGAACGATGATCCTTCGCTGCGCGTGGTGCTGCTCCCCAACGTCGCGCGCATGTCGATGGACACCGGCGAAGCGGGCCGCATCAACGTCGAGCTCAAGGTGCACAACGGCATCACCGAGCTGCGCGCCACGGGGCCGGCCGCGCAGTTGCTCGAGTCGCGCCAGGGTGAGCTGCGTGTCGCTCTGGCGAAAGAGGGCCTCGCGCTGGGTCACTTCGACCTGACGCAGTCAGGCTCACAGCAACGTCACGGCGGCGACCGCGCCGACCTCGAAGTCTCCCCCCCTCCCACGGCCCGCCGCGCCGCGAAATCCACCGAACTCGCGACCGAAGACGGCCGCGTTCACGTCAAGGCCTGAAACCCCCATGCCATCCGCCATCGAAGGTCTGAGCAGCAACTTCTCGTCACCGCCCACCAGCAACACGCCGATGGGCTCGCGCACGCTGGGCAAGAACGAGTTCCTCAAGCTGCTCACCACGCAGCTGGCCAATCAGGATCCCCTCGCGCCCACTGACAACCAGGCCTTCATCGCGCAGCTCGCGCAGTTCGCCAGCGTCGAGCAGGCCGAGGCCGCCAACAGCCGCCTCGACGCGCTGATCATCGCGCAGGCCGCGAACAATCAGACCTCGGTCGCCAACCTCGTCGGCAAGGAGATCACCTACCGCACCGACAGCGTGACGGTGACCGCCACCAACCAGAACCCGCAGGTGCAGGGCGAGCTCGCACGAGACGCCACGCAGGCCAACGCGATCATCAAGGATCAGAACGGCAAGGTCGTCGCCACGCTCACGCTGCACGACGTGAAGGCCGGCACCATCGACTTCCCCTGGGACACCACCAAGCTGCCCCCCGGCACCTACAAGGTCACGCTGACCGCCGCCGACGACAAGGGCGAGGCGATCACCATCGACTCCCGCGGCAAGGCGCGCGCGACCGGGGTCACCTTTCAGGCCGGCTACGCCGAGCTGATCCTCAACGGAGTGCGCGTGAAGCTCTCCGACATCATTCAAATCTCAGAAGCCACGAACACCACCACCACGTCGTCAGGAGCTTGAACCCCTCATGAGCCTTCTCTCTGCCCTCAACATCGGTACCGCCGGCCTGCAGTCCAACAGCACCGAGCTGTCGGTGATCGGCGACAACATCGCCAACGCCAACACCATCGGGTTCAAGGCCGGCCGCGCCGCGTTTCAGGATCAACTGATGAACGAGATCATGGGCTCGGCGAGCGGTGGCCAGGCGGGCATGGGTTCACGCCTGCAGGCCATTCAGCGCCTGGTCACCCAGGGCTCGATCACCCAGACCGGGCTGGCGACCGACCTGGCGATCGACGGCCCGGGCTACTTCGTGGTGCGCGGCTCGTCGGCGGGTGCGCAGGGGCAGTTCTACACGCGGGCCGGCCAGTTCCGCGTCGACGACTCCGACTATCTGACCAACCTCGATGGCCTGCGCGTGCAGGGCTACGCCACGTCGGCGACCGGGCAGGCGCGCGGGAACCTGGGCGATCTGCAGGTCGGCAGCGCCACCGCGCCGGCGGTCGCCACCGGCAACGTGACCATTCGCGCGAACCTCGATGCGAACGCGCCGATTCCGGCAGCGGCCTTCGACCCCAACAACCCGACCGCGACCGCCGCGTTTGCCAGCACCACCACCGTCTACGACACGCTGGGCAAGGCGCACACGGTCGACGTGTATTGGCAGAAGACCGCCGCCGACACCTGGGCGTTCCATGCCGTGACCGACGCCGGCAACGTCGGCGGCACGCCCGGTGACGGCGCAGAGATCGCGACCGGCGAGCTCATCTTCGACACCGAAGGCAAGCTCACCAGCGTCACCCAGAGCTCGAACTTCCTGCCGGCCGGCGCCACCGCTCCGCAAGCGCTCAACTTCAACCTGGGCACCCCGGTTCCCACGGGCACTGGCCTCGATGGCGTGACCAGCTTCGTCGGCACCGGCACCACCACCTTCGTCAACCAGGACGGCAACTCGTACGGCGCGCTGGCGGGCATTCAGATCAACGACAGCGGCGAGGTGGTCGGCTCGTTCACCAACGGCGTCACCAGGGTGCTCGGGCAGGTCGCGGTGGCCGATTTTTCGGCGGCGGATCGCCTGGAGCGCATGGGCGGCAACCTGCTGCGTGAGACGGCCGACTCGGGGCAGCCGACCATCGGTGATGCCGGCACAGGTGGCCGTGGGTCGATCCAATCGGGCGCGCTCGAGCAGTCGAACGTCGACCTCGCCAATGAGTTCGTGCGGATGATCGCCGCTCAGCGTGGGTTCCAGGCGAACTCGAAGACCATCACCACGGCTGACCAGCTGCTGCAGGAACTGATGCAGCTCAAGCGGTAAGCGCGTCTGGTCCGTCAGGCGCATGACGCGCCTCAAGTTCGACGGGGATCGTGCCGAAGACAAAAACAGGGCACCGCATGATCCTTCTGACGAAACTCGACGGACACACCATCGCCGTGAACGACGGGCTCATCGTCTTCGCTGAGTCGACCCCCGACACGGTCATCACCATGTCTTCAGGGCAGCGGCTGCTGGTCAAAGAGCCGCTCGCCGAGCTGCTCGAGCGAGTGGCCGCGAATCGATCGACGGCCCCTGGAGGGCATCATGGATAAGACGACCATTCCCGGCATCCTCTTCTCACTCGCGATGATCCTCATCGGTCAGAAGCTCGAGGGTGGTCATGCCGGCTCGTTGCTTCAGCTCACCGCCTTCATGATCGTGATCGGCGGCACGATGGGCGCGGTGATGGTCTCGTACCCGCTGAGCGAGGTGATGAGCGGGCTGAAGGCCTTCAAGGTGGCCCTGCAAGAGAAGCCCAACGACATCGTGCCGCTCATGGCACAGCTGGTCGATCTGGCCACCGTGGCCCGTCGCGATGGCGTGCTCGCCCTCGAGAGCAAGCTGACCGAGGTCAAAGATCCCTTCCTCAAGCGCGCGCTTGGGTTCCTGGTCGACGGCGTGGAAGCCAGCGTCGCGCGCCACACCCTGGAGACCGAGGTCGAGGTCGAGGCTGAAGAAGGCAACGTGAACGCGAAGTTGTGGGGTGACTTCGGAGCGTTGTGCCCCACCGTCGGCGTGCTTGGCGCCGTGCTCGGCCTCATTCACGTGATGGAGAACCTCGACAACCCCAGCGCGCTGGGCCCCGGCATCGCCGTCGCCTTCGTGGCCACGGTGTACGGCGTCGGCGTGGCGAACCTGATCGCCCTGCCCGTCTCGAACAAGATCAAGAGGAAGGTGCACCTCGAGAAGGAGCGCAAGACGCTCATCTGCGAAGGCGTGCTCTCGATTCAGGAAGGCCTCAACCCCCGCATCCTCGAGGAGAAGCTCAAGAGCTTCGCGGGCTCGCACGGCCGTCACGCCCCCGCCAAGAAGTGAGTTACCGGGCGGAGTACCAGGCCGTCAGCGCCCAGCGATCAGCGCGCGCTCGCAACACCTCGTGCTCCACCACCTCTGAACGAAACACCACCAGCCGATCCAACATCGGCTCGAGCTCGACGGGGGGCTCGACGTGAAGGCGCAGCTGCCCTCCGTCTTCGAAAACCCAGCCGGGGTTCAGGTAGACGATCGCGGTGATGCGCCGGTTGTCTTGCCCTGAGAACGCGTCTCGATGCCGGGCGTAGTGAGCACCGGGCGCGTAGTGCGCGAGCTGAAGGTCGAACGTCCTCAGGCCCAGCCACGCGGCGTCATTGAGCTCCTGCATCAGCCGCTCGAAGTGCGTCACGGCCATCGAGAGCGCGCCGCTCGTCTCGTCTTTCGTCAGAAAGGCCAGCTCGTCGCTGCGCACCGACTCGTCGACCTCGTGACCGCGTCGAATGCCCGCCCGGCGCAGGGGAACGGCCTTCGCTTCGTTCAAGACGCGCAGCGCGAGCTCCCGCCCCAGAAACGAAGTCCTTGTGAAGAAACCCTTGCTTCCCAGCTGCTCGACTTCGATGCCCGTGAACATTTTCGTCATCTGCCAAACGTGTCGATGAGTGCTTGAGCCATGGCGAAGAAACACAAACACGAAGAGCACGAAAACCACGAGCGGTGGGTCATTTCCTACGCCGACTTGATGACGTTGCTCTTCGCGCTCTTCGTCGTGATGTACGCCTCGAGCCGCGTCGACACCAGCAAGCTCGCCAAGACCAGTGAATCGATGAGGTGGGCGCTGCACTTCAAAGGTGAAGGCGGCGCGACGAAGCTCAAGGTCTTTCGCGGCCAACCCTCAGAAGGCGGTTGCGTGACCGGCATCGGCGCCGAGGCCGCAGGGCCCAGCTCGGCGCAGAAGAAGGCGATCGAAGAGACCCGCAAGAAGCTCGAGAAGTCACTCAAGCCCTTTCTGCTGCGCAAGGAGAAGAACCCCAGCGTGAAGGTCGAGGTGGAGAACGGAAAGCTGCGGATTCGCCTCGCCGCCCACGGCTTCTTCGACCCCGCGTCGGCTTCGCTACGACCCGAGGCGCTGGCGGTGCTCGATGCCATCTCCACCGAGGTGGCCGAGTCACCTCAGCTCATTCGGGTCGAAGGTCACACCGACGACGGCGCGATCACCTCGGCCCGGTACCGCAACAACTGGGATCTTTCGGCGGCCCGCGCTGCCACCGTGGTGTCGTACCTGGAGCAGGCCCACACCGTTTCTCCCGCCCGTCTCTCTGCGGCCGGCATGGGGTCGAGCCACCCCCTGGTGTCGAACGACACCCCAGAGAGTCGCGAAATGAACCGCCGAATCGAGCTGGTTCTCGAGGTCGCTCCGCAAGATCCAAGGGCTTACCTGCCGCCACCCCCCTGACGCGTCAAGGGCACGTGCATTGCTCATGGGGTGTTCACCATGAGCGACGAGAAGAAGCCCGCCACACCGCCTCAGCCCCCCGCGCCAGCGAGCAGCAAGTTGATGCCGGTGCTGATCGGCTTCAACAGCCTGCTCCTCGTCGGCGTGATCGGCTTCATGGGCTTTCAGATGATGCACAAGCCCGAGGTCGCGGCGGGCGGCGAGCACCCCGCTCAAGAAGGCAAGCCGGCCGAAGATCACAAAGAGGCCAAGGCCGCTGAAGGGAAACATGAAGGGGGCGAGGCGGTGGCGGTTGGCGCCTCAGCGGGCCCGGGGCCCATGGTGAAGCTGCCCGACTTCGTGGTGCACCTGCGCAACCCCGATCTCGACCGCTACGCGCGCATCACCTTCGAAGTCGAAGTGATGGGCGAGCCCGACAAGGAGCGCCTCACCGCGCACCTGCCTCGCGTGCGAGACGCCTTCATCAGCTACCTCTCGGATCGCACCGTGGAAGAGCTGAGCGGCAGCGAGGGCCTGGGCCGCACCAAAGACGCCTTGCAGGTTCGCCTTCGTGAGCTGGTGCCCGAGGCGCGGTTCCGCGCGCTCTACATCTCTGACTTCGTCGTGCAGTGAGAGAGGAGCCACCCCATGGCCGGCGGCGTTTTGCTCAACCCAGAAGAAATCAACGCACTGATGTCGGCCATCCAGGATGGCCGCGTGGCGCCCCAGCCCGCCAAGGGCCGCGGGGCTGCGGTGCCCTACGATCTGACGAGCCAGGATCGCGTCATTCGCGGGCAGATGCCCACGTTGGATGCGATCAACGAACAGATCGCCTCACACTTCGCGATGGGCCTGAGCGGCCGCACGCGGCTCGAGGTGCGCGTCACCTGCGGTCCCGCCTCGTTGCTCAAGTTCGGTGACTTCAACTCGTTGCTCGCGCCGCCCACCACGGTCTGCCTGCTGTCCCTGGGTCAGGCCGGAAGTCAGGCCCTGCTGGTGCTCGAGCCCGGCCTGGCCGACGCGCTGATCGCCGCGGCGCTGGGTGACAAGCGAACGCAGCCCGAAGAGCCGAGCAGCCAGCGACCTGAGCGCCGCGAGCTGACCACGGTGGAGCGCAAGGTGCTGGGCCGGCTGCTGGGCATCTTTGCCGAGGGCATGACGATCGCCTGGGCGCCGGTGTTGCCGTTCAAGCCCGAGATCGCGCGCTTCGAATCAGACCCGCGCCTGGCCGCCATCGCGCCGGTCAACGAGGCCGCCGTGCTGTGCAGCTTCGAGATCGATGGCCCGATGAAGGGGCTCATTCAGCTGGCCATGCCGTACACCGCGATCGAGCCCGCCAAGAAGGCGCTCATGTCGCCGCCCAAGCTGAGCACCGTCTCAGACGTGCGTTTCGCGCACCAGCTCGAAGAAGAGCTCGTGCAGACCGAGGTCGACCTCCGCGCGATCCTCGGCACCACCCGGCTCTCGCTGCGCAAGCTGCTCGACCTCGACGTCGGCGCGGTGCTCACGCTGGGCACCACGGAAGGTTCGTCGTTGCCGGTCTTCGTGGAAGGCCGCGCCAAGTTCACAGGACAGCCCAAAGTCATCGGAGGCGCGCTGTGCATCGAGATCGATCGCGGCCCGCTCTCTGAGATTCGCCGGCCCTTCGAACAGCCCAACGTGACGCCCGCGAAACACGCCGCCTGAAGGGGAAATGACATGACCGCCGAAGCACAAACCGAAGAAGTCTCGACGCGCCGATTGGATCTGCTGCTCGACGTTCCACTCGACGTCACCATCGAGCTCGGCCGCTCGCGCATGACGATTCAGGATCTGCTGGCCCTGACGCCGGGCGGGGTGATCGAACTCGACAAGATCGCAGGTGAGCCGCTGGACATCGTGGTCAACGATCGCCTCATCGCGCGCGGTGAAGCGGTGGTGATCAACGACAAGTTCGGCATTCGCATCACCGACATCATCTCCAAGAGCGAGCGCATCGCGCGCCTTCGCTGAAAGACGAACATGCTCGCGCTCACCCTCTGCACGTTCATCGCCGCAACGACGCCGTCGACCG
>JAYTAT010000153.1:0-2064 GCA_043737315.1 Archangium sp. | reverse complement strand
ATCACCGGCTTCGACCCGCGGAAAGCAAACGGGTCCATCGGCTTGTGCCCGAGCTCCAGCTGGTAGTGCACGTGCGGCCCCGTGCTCCGGCCCGTCGTCCCCGAGTCAGCGATGATGTCGCCGACGGTCACCTTCTGCCCAATGGTCACCCGCAGGTTCGAGTTGTGGCAGTACGCGGTCGCCACGCCGCGGCCGTGCTCGACGATCACCACCTTGCCGTTGACCGCGTCTTCACTCGCGCGCCGCACGATGCCGTTGGCGACCACCTTCACCGGCGTGCCCTCGGGCACCGAGAGATCGACGCCGGTGTGGAACTTTCCGTAGCCCAGCGTGGGGTGGTTTCTCCAACCGAACGGCGAAGACACCCGGGTACCCGGCGCCACCGGCCACGACAGCCCGTAGGCCGTACCCAGCATCAACGCGGTGGAAGCCGAAGCGACCGCCTTCGAGCTGCTGGGAGGCAGTCGCGCGGCGAGCACCTCGAGCGTGGTTTCCCGCCCTTCTGCTCCCGACCGTCGCGCGGCGTAGCTGGCGACGTCGTACCCCGCGAACACCGCCAGCACCGCGGCCTCTTCGCTGCCGAGATCCACCCGCACCCTTTCCACCAGCACGGCCGCATCTTCGGGCGTCGCAAAGGGCAGGTTGTAGCGCCTGGCCAGGGCATCGACGGTCGCGCGCTGCTCGAAGGTCAGCGTGGCGGCCGACGCGAACACGCCCCGGCCGATGGCCCGCCCGGGGGGAACCGTGGCGAGCACCTCGACGTCGGGAACGAAAGCGGTCTGGGGGGGCGCTTCGACCTCGTGCGACTCGTAGACGCCGCCCGTGTAATAGGCGAGCAGCGGCCGGGTGTTGTTCCTGGTCGAGAAGACGCGCGCGCCGACGTCGCGAATCAGGGCGCCCACCGGCGTGTGATACGCGGCGGCCCACAGGCACAACACGGCCCCGATGAAGTCGAGCAGACCTCGCGCCGGGCGCTGAAAGGTGGCGGTCGCGCTCATCGGAAGAACGACAGCAGCGCTTCGGCCTCGAGCAGCAGGGCCAGCGCGAGCGGGAAGGACAACACCGAGCCCCACAACCCCGCCATCCACGGGTGCTTCGAGGCGATGCAGGTTTCATCGGCGTGCTGGAGCGACCGCAGCACCGCGCGCCACGCGTGAGAGAAGAGGACGATGGTCATCGCGCTGCCGGCGAGAATGCGGGCGATCGGCGCAGCGACGTCTGCGGGCGCCACGTCACCGACCAGGCCGACGAAGAGCGTCGACTCGACCAGGCGCGAGACGGCGTAGGCGCCACCGAACACGAAGACGCTGGTGACGAAGGGGCGCACCAGGCGCATGGGCGTCGGTTGTTGGTTGACCCGCCGCAGCAGCGTTCGCCAGGTCTCCTTGATGAGGGAGAACTTGCGCTCTTTCTCGTCGAGTTCGTCGTAGCCCAGGGCGGGCAGCGCGATGAACGCGTCGACCGCGAGCTCCCAGGCCAGGGCGAGACCTCGGGCGAAGAGCGTGCGTTCACGCGAGTCGATCTTGTTCACCCAGGCGGCGGTCGACTCGTACGAAGCAAAGAAGCCGTCGAAGAAGACGTCGAGCGCTTCGACCGCGCGGAGGATCTTGTCGTCGACCACGTCGGCCGCCGCGTGCACGCCGACTGCGACCAGCGCGAAGAGGCCCAGCGGCATGAACGCCCAGCGAAAGGCGCCGAAGAAGCGGCTGACTCCTTCGAGGTGGGGCGTGGTGGACACGGTGGGGGGCTTCAACGCACGGCGGTGTGGGTGGATCTACGGGGCGGCAGGCTACCAGCGTCTACCCTCTCCCCGACCCTCTCCCCCTCGGGGAGAGGGAGGACTTGGCGGCGGCGTGAGGCAGACGTGAAAACGCCCCTTCTCCGGGTCTCGGAGAAGAGGCGGCTTCTTCACTTCGGCTGGAACTTAAGCCTGGGTGGTGGGCTTGTGCTGAACAGGCGCCTCAGCCGGGGGCGGCGAACCCGCGGCGGCAGAACGCTCGGCGAGCGCCTGCTTGCGGCTCAGGCGAATCTTGCCGCCCGAGTCGATCGAGATGACCTTCACCA
>JAYTAT010000152.1:0-5266 GCA_043737315.1 Archangium sp. | reverse complement strand
ACGTGGTGGGCAAGCAACTCGAACGCACCTGCAAGCGCCTGAGCTCAGAAGACAGGCTCAGGTGCGAGCACCACCTGGCCTCGGTGCGCGAGTACGAGCAGCTCAGCCAGCGCCTCTCGACTTCCTGCGCCGCGCCCGCCCTGACGCCCTCACGCACGGCGAACTACCTCAGCGCAGACGCAAACCCCCTGGTGCCGGAAATTCACCAGCTGCAAACGGGCATGCTGGTGAGCGCACTGGCCTGCGGCGTGGCGCGCACCGCGTCGCTGCAGTGGTGCAACTCGCACAACAATCAGTACCAATTCGTATGGCTCGCAAACCGGGATCCGGCGTTCGCGGGCGGCAGCGTCAACCCCGAAGAGACGGGCGGCGGGCCCTCGGCCTATCTGCAGCACCACGAGATGGCGCACAACGACGGCCGCAGTGCCGCGCACACCCGGCGCAAGAACCTGGTGGATCAATGGTTCATGCAGAACGTCGCGGACTTGATGGCTGCGCTGCATGCGGTGAAGGAGCCCTCGGGCTCGCTGCTGGACCGCACGGTGATCGTCGTCAGCAACCTGCAGCGCACCGGCGGCGGCCACCAGCTCGATGACTTGCCCTTCTTCATCGCTGGCAACGCCAATGGCTATTTCAAGACGGGAAGATTCCACCGTTGGGCCAGTGGAACCCCAGGGCAGGGCATCCCCATCAACCGGGCGCTCGCCGAGGTGAGCGCCGCGATGGGCTTCCCGATCGACCAATGGGGTGACTACCCCGGCACCCTGTCGCTGCTGCGCGCCTAGACATCGCAGCACCCGCCTCAACGACCTTCTCGCAGAGGGCACCAGCGCGAGGTGGTGTCGGATGGCCTTCTTCGTGCTCAAAACGAGCAGGCCTCTCGCGTCGGCCAAAGATCCGCATGGGACCTGCTGTGCTGTTCTCCGACAACTTGCCGTCGATACGCAATAAAACTAAAAAACGAGTGTTATCGCGTATCAATGGCAGCGACTCGGAAGAGAGACACCCGAGCCGAAGCCCAGATCAGCGCGTCACAAGAAGCGTCATGCCGAAGGGCCCGCTCGTGACGTGCGCCGCCGCGCAAGACCAAACCGCCCACGCTCTTTCAGGCTGCGGTTACCTCGTCACAACGGCAGCGCAAACTCGAAGCTGCCCAGTGTCGCATCGCCTGCCATCACCGACAGCTTCAGAACCCCCGCGCACCGTTTTCACGCTGCCCGCAGATTCATGCCCCATGCTCGGCAACTCGGTGGACACCGTGAGCAGGAGATCATCCACCATGACGCTCTCCTGCATCGCGGAGATCACCACTTCGTGCACGCCGGACCTGCTGACCTGCGGGCCGCTTCAAAAGGTGATGGACAGCTCGACGCCCGGCAGAAATCGAGCGCCGCGCTGAGTATCAACCAGCACCGCGTCGAGCTCTCCGGTGAGGGCAAACCGCAGCCCGCGCAAGAAGTCCCTCGAGCCCAGCACCCCCGTCGAGAGCCTGCCCCCAAAGCCACTCAAGTCGCCTTGCGTGAGGCCCGGCCGCACCACCAGCGTGGGCACCCACTGCGGTGTCACCTCGACGAACGGCGCGACGCGCGTCCACCCGCGCCACCCTACCGTCACGCCCGTCGCGAATCGGTGCACGTTCGCCCCGTCGAAAGCGCCCCCAGCGAGCGTCCACTGCGCGCGGCCTCCAACGTAGAACGGCCCCCCGCTGCGCCAGGAAAGGCTCGCGCCCGCGCTCACGCCTCGCGCTCCCAGGGGCGCCGTGGTGACCGGCACGCCCACCGCGAGCCCCCACCCCAACCACGCGCCGTCGAAGCGCAGCAGCGGCGCGGTGCTGACGCTTTCCCGCCCATCGGCTTCGAACAGCAACGCCGGCGCGTCGGCGCTCGCTTGAAAACCCTCGTAGAAACCGCGCCCGAAAGGCACCGCGAAGAGCCCGCGCGTGTAGCCTTCTTCTACGCCGCCCCGCGCGCCCACCTCGGCCGCCGCCAGCGTGATGCCGCCGCCCAGTTCTCCTGCGCTGACCCGGGCCTCACCGGCAGCGGTGCGCAGCCAGTAGGCGTCTCGCAGCGGCAACGAGAGCACCACCCGCTCACCGGCCTGCCGGTTCACGTCGATGAGCCGCACCCCGTCGTCGTCGTCGATGGACAGCCTGGAGAAGGCTGAATCTGGCGGCACCCGCAGCACCGGCCCGCGGGGCGCAGGGCCTACGAGAACCCGGTCGGGGTAGAGCACCGGCGCCGAAGTCTTGAGCGTGAGCCGCGACCGCGCACCCTTCACCCCGCGAATCGCCGAAGCGATGAAGGCGTCGAGCTCGCTGTAGGCGATGGCCCCATCATGGTTCACGTCGGCTGCGCCCAGCAGGCCACTGCGCGCGGCATGGCTGAAGATGCCCGCGCGCAACCGGCTCCACTCGTGGGTCTCGCCTTCTTCTGACTCGGCGAAGAGCGCGCCCACGTTCGGCCGGGCTTCGAGCTGCTCGCGGGAGAGCGCGGCTTTGAGCTCGGCGAGGAGCGCGGGGTCTGCTCCGCGGCTGCCCACCACGCCCCCCGCATGACAGGCGTCGATGATCAAATGCACCGCGTCGGCGCCGAAGCGATCGACCACCTCGCCGTAGAGCCGCCGTTGATCCAGCCGCCCGTCGACCAACGTGAGGTACGCGCGTCCCGACTCATCGGTCTGTCCGTGGCCGACGTAGATGAAGAGCACGTCCACCGCATCGCCCGCGGCCCGGTCGGCTTTCACCTTGAGCGCCATCGACGTCACCGCGGCCTCCAGCGCCTGGAGTGTCGGCACGGCCACCGGCCCACGGCGCCCCAACTCCAGGCGCGCGGTGTCCGAATCGGGCACCGTGAGCAACACGGTCTCCACGCCCAGCCGCTCCAGCGTCTCTTGCCAGCGGTAGCCGTCGTCGTCTGCGTAGCGCAGCGGCGCGGTGCCCGGCCGGTCACTCCCATTGAAGGCCACCACCAGCGCGCGTCGCACGGTCGCGGCCGAGGCCGACGAGCCCAGCACGGCCACCGCCAGCGCCACTGCCAGTGCCCGAGCGCTCATGGCGTGACCTTCACCGTACGCCTGAGCACCACCGCGCCCGGGGCCTGCTCGCCACGCGCCGCAGCCTCTGCAATGCCCACCTCGTTGGCGAACGCAGCGACCACCTCGACCTCGCCTTCGCGCTCGAGTTTCGCGGTCAACGCCACCGGTTCTTCGGCGCCCGGCCGGCCCGCCACCACGCTGCTGGCGCGCTCGGCGCTCACCGCGGTGCCGCTGAGCTGCACCACCACCTGCCGGTACGAGGGCCCCGCGCCCACCGCGAACGCGAGTGACTGGCCCACCCTGCAGCTGGCCCCCTCGGCAAGCTCGCTCAACGCCGCGCCCCCACCCCCACAGAAGAGCCGCAGCGCCACCGGGCTCACCGGCCCGCCACGCACCGAGAACTCGTCCTCCACGGGGGCCCGGGTCACGAAGAGCACGAGCAGCGCAGCGGCGAGCGCCAGCACGCCCAACATCCAGGGGGCAGGTTCAAAGAAGGCCTTCGGCGCACCGGGCGCGTTGAGCCCGGTGAGGGCCTGCAGCTCGAGCTGCGAAGGCTCGAAAGGCGACTGGTTCTCCAGCTGACGCAGCACCCGAATCGAGCGCTCGTACAGCGCACCGCAGCGGTGGCAGCTGCGCGCGTGTCGCAGCACCCGGCGGAAACGGCGCAAGGGCAACGCGCCGCCACCCAGGGGGCCCAGCTCACGGTCGATGTGGGAGTCAAAGAAGGGCATGGCGGTCGAGTCAGGGGATGAAGAGAAGGTGGAGAACGAAGGCGGCCAACGCGCGAGAGGCCGCGGCGGTGGAGGGGTCGAAGAGCCCGTGGCGGCCGAGGTGCGCAAGGCAAGCGGCTTTCAGCTTCGTCTCGCGGGTGCGCGCCTCTTGCCTTGACAACCCGCAGCGGGCGCCGGCCTGCGCTTGAGAGAGGCCCTCGATGAAACGCGCCGTCGCGAAGGCCAGGTCGGCGGGGTTCAGCGTGGCCAGAAAACCCTTCACCACGGCTTCGGCCTCAGCCCGCAGCGCCAGCTGCTCGGGCGACGAGTCGAAGTCAACGAGCGCCTCCTCGCTGCCCACCTCGTCGAGGGCGATGGCCTCGCGGTGCAGCTTGCCCTGCGCGCGCAACACGTCGACGGCGGCCGAATGCGCGATGCGCATCACCCAGGGCTCGAAGGGCCGCAGGCCGTCATAGCTGCGCCGCGCTGACTCTCCGAAGAGCCGCAGGAAGGTCTCCTGGTGCGCCGCGTCGAGGTCGAGCGGGCTGACCTGCGCCGCGCCACCGCGCACCCGGAAGCCGCGCGAGAGCGAACGCAACACCGGGCCGGAATAGTGACGGTACAGCGCGTCGAGCACCCGGGGGTCGCCGCGGCGATAACCATCGAGCAGCGCGCGATCGAGCTCGGGGTTCATCTCACAATCCCTGTACCGGGCCGGGAAACTCGCGCGGCGCGTCGGTGCCGTCGCCCAGCTGCCCCACGTCGTTCTTGCCCCAGCACAAAGCGCGTAAGGCGCGGGTCGTGCCACAGGAAAACTCTTCACCGTACGCCACCATGCGCCCGCCTCCTTCGAGCCCCTGCACGCGCGTCGGCCGGCTGCGGTGAATGCGCGTGCCATCACCCAGCTGGCCGTTCGCGTTGTTCCCCCAACAATAAGCCTCTCCGTTGCGGAGCACCGCACAGGTGCCCCCCGCGCCCGCCGTCAGCGCCACCACGGCATCGGGCAGACCCAGCGGCTGCACCGGAAAGGGGCGGTCGAGACTGGTGTCATCGCCCAGCGCTCCGAATTCATTCTGGCCCCAGCACCAGACCGTGCCCTGCGGCGAAACCGCGCACGAGTGAAAGCGCCCCGCGGCCACCATCATCATCGGGCCCGGCAGCCCCGACACGCGTGAGGGCGTGGCCACCGGCGCGACAGAAGCCACCCCCAAGCCCAACTCGCCATGCGTGTTGCCACCCCAGCAGTGCACCTCGCCGCTCGCGGTGACCGCGCAGGTGTGGCCCGCGCCCGCAGCGATGTCGCGGATGCCGTCGATCAGGCCCTCCACCGGCACCGGCTTCAGGGCCGTCGCTGAAGCCCCGCCCCCGAGTTGATATTGGTCGTTCACGCCCCAGCAGCGCACCTCACCCGAGGAGAGCAGCGCGCAGGTGTGGCCCGCCCCTGCCGCCACGGCCGTCACGCCTTCCAGCGTGGTGATGACCGAAGGCTCGAGTGCATTCTCGGTGGTGCCCAGGCCCAGCTG
>JAYTAT010000151.1:0-5266 GCA_043737315.1 Archangium sp. | reverse complement strand
TGCCCGGGCAGGGCGGGGCCGTCAGAAACTCGCAGCCGGTTTCGGGGTAACAAACGTCGATGGTGCAGGCGTTCCCGTCAGCGCAGGTTCGTGCGGTGCCCACGCAGCGGCCGGCCTCACAGCGCGCATCGGTCAGACACTTCGTTCCCGCCTCGCACGCCACGCCGTCGGTCTGTCGCGCTTCCACGCAGCGCGCAGCGACCGCGTCGAAGGTCGAGGTCACGCAGGGCGAGCTCGGCACGCAGGTGGGGATCTCCATCGCCGAGGCGTCGACCGCCAGGGTCGGCGATTCCATGCCTTCGGCCCTCGCCTCGAGCAGCTGGCTGTACCGGCCGGGAACTTCAGGCGTCCACTCCACGATGAGCGTGGTGGCCCCTGGGGGGAGCGTGGTGGGCAAAGCGACCGCAAAAGGCTTCCCCATGCCGCCCCAGCTCACTTCGAGCGCGGCGCGCCCGTCGTTCACGATGGTCACGTTCCGGCTGCGGGTGACCCCGTCGGCGTAGGCCGGTTCGAACGCGAGCGTGGCGGGGTCGAAGCGCAGGGCGTTGGTCACCCCACTGAGGCCATCGCGTTTGCAGCCGGCCATGACGGCCAGCACGAGCACTCCCAGGCTGAGGCGGGCGGTGACAGTCACGTGGCAGGAGTCTCGCTCTTTTGAGGCAGGAGAGAACCCACTGCTCGGGCTGTGCCACTGCTTCTGCTTGTTGGATCTGTCATCTAATCAAGCCGTAGAAGCAGTAGAGGCGACCAGGTTGTGGAGAAGCCAAATCTCTGAATGAAGTCATAGACTTCTAGAAATCATGGGTGTGGGTAACCACCCCAGTTATCCCCAGCCTCCCACATGTCGGGTCAGGTGGAACGGCTTCCCCACATTCGATGATGGAAAAGTGAGGGTTGTCCCCAGGCACCGAACAGGGGTTTCACACAGGTGCTCTCACCTGCGAAGCAAGCGTGTAACGTCACGAGTCCGTTCAAGGGGATCAATGGGCTCGCGCGTAGGAAGATACGAGGTCCTGGCGCGCCTGGCGAAGGGGGGCATGGCTGAGCTTTCGCTCGCCTCCACGCAAGGGCCCGGCGGTTTTCGTAAATTCGCGGTGCTCAAGCAAATCCTTCCCGAGGCCTCGGGCGACGAGAACTTCGTGAAGATGTTCCTCGATGAAGCGCGCGTCACCGGCGCCTTCTCTCACCCGGGCATCTGCCAGGTCTTCGATATGGGCGAAGACACCAGCACCGGCCTGTACGTCGCGATGGAGTTCATCGCAGGTCAGGATCTGAACCAGGTGGTGACCGCGTGCGCCAAACAGCAGGCGGTGTTGCCGGTGGGGTTCTCTGCGTCGGTGGTGCACGACTGCGCGCACGCGCTTCACTACGCGCACACCTTCAAGATGCAGAGCGGTGAAGACTCGCCCGTCATTCATCGCGACGTGGCCCAGAAGAACATCATGGTGACCTACGACGGGCAGGTGAAGCTGCTCGACTTCGGCATCGCCAAGGCCAAGGGGGCGCTCGCCCGCACCCGCGCAGGCACCGTGAAGGGCACCGCCGGCTACATGTCACCCGAGCAGGTGAGGGGTGAGCCCATCGACGGGCGCAGCGACGTGTTCGCTCTGGGCGTGGTGCTGTGGGAGATGATGACCGGCAGGCGCCTGTTCTCTGCTGAGACCGAGCTGGCCGAGCTGAGGATGATCCTCTCCGAGCCCATCATTCCGCCCGCGGAAGTGGAGTCGTCGGTGCCGCGGGAACTCTCGATGGTGGCCATGAAGGCGCTCGAGCGCGACCTGAATCTTCGTTACCGCACCGCGCGCGACATGGCCCGGGCACTCTCGTCGTCGTGTGGGCATCTGCTCTTCGATGCGGAAGAGCGGGCTGGCTTCATGAACGAGCGCTTCAAGGAGAAGATCGCCTCGACCCGCCGCCTGTTCGAAGCGGCCAGTAAAGATGCTGGTGAAGTGGGCGCCGCGGTCGAGGCGTTCCGCCGTTCTTCTGCGCATGACGCCGACGAGATCTCGGTCTCGCGCAAGAAGCCGTCGTTGTCCGCGGGGAAGTTGAAGCCGTCGGTCTCGGCCAACAAGCTCAAGAAGGTGAAGCAATCCAGCCGGCGGCTCGACGCGGCGTCGGATACGCCGGCGTACCTGCCCAAGGAAAAAGACTACGCCGCGACAGAAGCGGTGGTGGCGGTCGCGCCTGCGCCTCGTTCGGCATCGATGGCCTGGCCGGTGTTGGCGGTGGTGGTGGCGCTCGGGGTGGGGTTGCTGGTGTGGAAGGCGATGCAGGGTCCACCCGGGCCGGCGCGTTCCCACGTGGAGATTCCCGGGGCCGAACTGCCGGGCACCGACACGATTCAAGCGGACCCCGTGCAGAAGAATGATCCGCCGGTGAAGGTTGATCAGCCTCCGGTCGTGCGTGCACCAAAAGAAAAGGGTGAAGTGACCCTGGTGGTGATCCCTGAGGCGACGGTGATGAAAGGGTCGACGGTGCTGGGCAAGGGCACGATGATGTCGTTCTCGCTCAACGTGGGCACCCACCTGGTGACGGTGACGGGCCAGGACGGCGTGCGGCGCACGCTGTCGCTTCAGGTGGGGGCGGGAAAAAACAAGGCGCAGAAGTACCGATTGGATGATCTCCCCGCGCAGTGATCATGAACCCCCTCTGCCTTTGATCGAGGGTGGGGGTGAGGGTCTCGAAGAAACACTTCGAGCCACCGAAGCTCGTGTCTCCGCGCTCGAAGCCTCTGTGGCCTCACGTCAAACCGCGGAAGCCGAAGCCCTCCGTCTGCTGGGCCAGCTCACCAGGCGCCGTCAACGCGCCCAACAACGCGGCGTTCCCATGTGGGAAGGGGCGCAACGGGGAGCGCTCCGCATGGTGGTGCTCGCTGCCGGTTGCGCGGCCCTGATCACCGGAGCCACCGCGCTCGACGAAACCCTCGGCGGCGTGGCCATCGTGACCTCGATGGGCCTGTTGGTGCTCGAGGGCATGCGATGAGCGAAGCACGTGACGCGCTGGAGACCGCGCAGGCGAGGCTCAAGGAACTCGAGTCCACGTCAGTCTCGGATGAGCAATTGCTCCTGCGCGCAGCAGCGCTGGAAAAGGAAGCAGAGATTTACAAGCAGGTGCTGACGCGAGGTGAACGCCGGGCCCTGGCGCGCGAGGCCACCGGCCCGGCAGCGCGTTTGATGACCTTCGGTTTTGCGTTGCTGTTCGTGACCCCGATGGTGTCGATGATCGGCGTGTCTGCCTCGAAGTTCTTCCGGCACCAGGCGGGAGGGGCTGTGAGCATCATGCTTCTTGGAGTCGTGTTGATCACCGCGACGCTGCTGGCCCCGGCCCGGCGGCTGATCGCGCACCTGGCCTCGGCGGAGTGGCGCTTCATCGCGCGAGCGAGAAGGACCGCGGCTGCGTTGCGGCGGTATTGATCAGGTCGGCTCAAAGGAAGCGGCGGGAATGCGGGTCTTGCTGCGGTGCCTGGCTGATCAGGCCCCGCTTTCCGACCTCCACGGGTGCACTCATTGAGCCTGTCTTCGACCTCGGCCACCAGAGTACGGCCCGCCGTACGCCTGCGCCCGAGGTTCGTCGGAACGCACGAAATGGACGAGCCTCGCGCCCCCGCGTGTGCCGAGAGGCCCGTTCGCGATGAGCTTCGTGCTGCACGCCCGCAGAACTGCTTCCCTTGGAGGCCGCTTGAATCACCACACGAAAAAACGCGAGCTCACGTCCCGACGCGGAACCGCCTGATCACCGACTGCAGCTGCAGCGATAAATTGGTCAACTCTTCCGTGGCGTTCTTCATCTGGCGCACCGCGGTGGTCTGCTCCTCGATGACCCGCTTCACCGCCTCGGTGGCCTGCAGGTTCGTGCGCGCGACTTCCGAGATCTCATTGACCGCCTGCACCATCGCCTCACTGCCTTGCTGCTGCTCGCGGGCCGACGCATGAATCTGAGACACCTTCTCCATGCCGCTGCGCACCGAGTCGCTGATGTGACCCATGCTGCGCACGATGGTGGTCACGTCTTCGCGTGACTGGGCGAGCTCTTCGATGCCCTCCTTCATCGCGCCGAGCACGTGGGTCGACTGCTGTGAGATGTCGCGGGCCAGGCGCGAGATGGCCTCGGCCGACTTGCCGGCTGACTCAGCCAGCTTGCGCACTTCATCGGCGACCACCGCGAAACCGCGGCCGTACTCACCGGCGCGCGCCGCTTCGATGGTGGCGTTGAGCGCGAGCAGGTTGGTCTGGGCGGCGACCGAGGTGATGGCGTCGACGATCTTGCTGATCTCCTGCGTCTTCTCGCCGAACTTGAACACCTCGTGGCTGGCAGCCTCGACGCGGCTGAAGACCTTGCGCAGCTTCTCAGAGGCGAGCTTCGCGGCGGTGCTGCCCTCGAGCGCGGCGGCAGAGGTGGCGGCGGTGGCCTTGGTCGACTCCTCGGCAGACGCGGTGGTGCGCTGCAGCGCGGCGGCCATGTCGGTGATGGAGCGCGACGCGCGGGTCACCAGCGCGCTCTGCACCTCGGCACCCTGGGCGATGCGCTTCATCGATTCGCCCACCTGCGCGGCACGGGTGTCGACGCCGGCGGCGTTGCCCTCGAGCGCGGTGGCGGAGTCAGCCACTGACTCGGCGGTGTGCTGAATGGAAGAGACCAGCTCGCGCAGGTTGTCCTGCATCATGGCGATGGCCACGGCGAGCTCATCGAGGTCGTCGCGCACCGACGAGTCGGCGATGGCCACGCCGCGGCTGATGTCGCCTCCCGAGATCTCGAGCGCGGTGCGGGAGAGCACCTTCACGCGCTCGACGCGCAGCAGCACGGTGGGCAGCACGATGGCGAGCACCAGGGTGACGCCGAAAGCCGCGGAGACCTTGAGCGACCAGTCCCAGGCCTGGCCGACGTAGAAGACACCGACGATGGCGGCGGCGAGGGCGACGTAGCCGACGAGAATCTTGAAGTGCAGCGACATCGTGCGGCGCGCTTCGGGGGTCCGGGTGCCCTCGGCTGGGGGGCGGCGAAAATCTTCACTGGAGCGGCGCATGGGGCCCTGAGCCTCGCCCAGATTTCTTCCACAGCGAAGAAACCTCTGCCTGCGACGCGGGCTGAGGTCGGCCCGAGGCCGGGTGAGGAGCGTCTGGGGCGCTCACGCACGCACCGTGGTGGCCGTCGCACAGACCCGGTCGCCCGAGAGCACGCGGTGCTTGAACACCCGCGCTCCCTGCGAGTGACCCGCCACCGCGGTCTCGACGGTAATCAACTCACCCGCACCGATCGCCGCGCGAAA
>JAYTAT010000150.1:0-5270 GCA_043737315.1 Archangium sp. | reverse complement strand
TCGCAAAGTTCCTGTCGCTGGGTGATGCCACGATAGTCCGCGTCACGCTGGGCCGGCAGATCCCCGCTGAGCTCGCCGCTTACGACAACGAGGTGGTCGCCAGCGACCCGATGATCAGCGCGTTCCGGACGGTGGCCGAGCGTGCCTCGCCCACGCCCAACACGCTCGAGATGGCGCGCGTATGGGAACCGATGAAGCTCGCGCTCCGGGCCGTGTTGCAAGGCGGCGTTTCCCCGGCCGATGCGGGCCAGCTCGCCGAGCGCCGGTACCGTGCGCTCAATCGTGAAGCGCCCCCCGCCACCACACCCATTCCCTGGGTCATCGGGCTCAGCATCGGACTGGTCGCCTTCGGTGGTTGGCAGCTGCGGCAAGGAAAGGGGAAGACGTTCGCCAGGCGCTACCCCGAAGCGCGACGAGGTTTGCTCTACGTCGCGCCCGCTGCGACCGGGCTCTTCGTGCTGGTGATCATTCCTTTCGTGATCGGGCTTTCGCTCTCGCTCTTCCACCATGAGGCGGGCGAATACACTTTCGTGGGGTTCGCAAACTTCGCCGACATCCTCACCTCGAAGGGCTACCGGATCACCGAGCCCCTGTCGTTCTACTTCACGCTCGTCGTCACCCTCGCGTGGACGCTGGCCAACGTGGTGCTGCACGTCAGCATCGGGTTGTTCCTGGCGATCCTGCTCAAGGATCCCCTGCTCAAGCTGCGCGGGGTGTACCGAGTGCTGCTGATCGTGCCGTGGGCGGTGCCGAACTACATCACCGCGCTGATGTGGAAGGGCATGTTCCACCAGCAGTTCGGAGCCATCAACGCGATCCTCGGCCACCTCGGCATCGAGCCGGTGAGCTGGTTCACGCAGTGGTCGACCTCGTTCGCAGCCAACGTGATCACCAACACCTGGCTGGGCTTTCCTTTCATGATGGTGGTCTCGCTCGGCGCGTTGCAGTCGATCCCCACGGATCTCTACGAGGCCGCTGAGGTCGACGGCGCCTCGAAGTGGACCCAGTTCCGCCGAATCACCCTGCCCCTGCTCAAGCCTGCGCTCTTGCCCGCGGTGATCCTCGGCAGCGTATGGACCTTCAACATGTTCAACATCATCTACCTCGTGTCGGGTGGTGAGCCGGGCGGTGGCACCGACATCCTCGTGAGCGAGGCGTTTCGCTGGGCGTTTCAGCGCAACGAGCAGTACGGTTTCGCCGCCGCGTACTCGGTGTTGATCTTCTTCGTGCTCTTCGCCTGGTCGCAGGTGACGAAACGGCTTTCTGGTGAGGAGTCCGCGTGAACAAGACGATGCCTCGTTGGAAGTTGTTCGCGCTCCACGCCGGGCTCTCGCTGACGTGCGCGGTGACGCTCTACCCGGTGCTCTGGGTGGTGAAGCTCGCCTTGTCGCCCACGCAGACGCTGTCGATGAGCGCGAACCCTTTTCCAGAAGCGGTCACGCTCGATCATTTTCGCGACGTGCTCGGCTCGACTGATGCGCAGGGCCGGTGGTTGTTCGGCAGGCAATTGCTCTCGAGCATCGTGGTGAGCGCAGCGACGACGCTGGTCGGCCTCACCCTCGCCGTCACCGCCGCCTACTCGCTTTCGCGGTTCCGCTTTCCGGGCAAGCAGTCGGGCCTGCAGTTGCTGCTGATCACCCAGATGTTCCCCGCCACGCTGATGCTGGTGCCGCTGTATTCGATTCTGCAGACGCTGGGCCTGCTCGACTCGATCGGCGGCCTGGTGCTCGTGTACGCGACGTCGTCGCTGCCGTTCTGCGTGTGGATGCTCAAGGGCTACTTCGACACGATTCCCCGCGAGCTCGAGGAAGCCGCCATCATGGACGGCGCTTCACCCAGCCAGGTGTTCATCAAGATCGTGCTGCCACTGGCAAAGCCTGCGCTCGCGGTGACTGCGTTGTTCAGCTTCATGCAGGCGTGGAACGAGTTCATTCTGGCTGCGACCTTGCTCAACGACACGGCTCGTTTCACCTTGCCGGTCGCCCTGCAGCGCTACGTGGGTGAGTACAAAACAGAGTGGGGCCACTTCGCCGCCGGCGCGCTGATCATCTCGGCGCCGGTGATGGCGCTGTTTTTCGCGCTGCAGAAATTCCTCGTCGGAGGGCTGACCGCGGGGGCGGTGAAGGGCTGAGCTGGCAGCCATGGCGACTTCACACAGTCCGCTCTGGTTCGTCGGCAAGGTCACTCTCGCCTGAGGGCCTCGCGTACGTGTTCGCAGGGAAGGCGAACCCCGCGCAGTGGAGTCACGTGATGAGATGGCAGTTCCCCATGCTCATCGCGCGCGGCGTCTGATCTCAGCAGGCGCTGTGCGCGTGCACGCGGCCCAAGGCAGCTGTTCATGCTCTTCTTCTTGTAGCTGCACCTGGCCGCGGCCGCGCCGAGCCCGAGCAACCTGGAGGGCATCGTCTCCATGCGGCCCGAGCTCATGGGTGTCGTTCCGTTTCTCCTCACCCAGCCCCAGATGATGGCGCAGAACCTGCTCTTCCCATGGGGCGGAGGCCTCTGGGCCTGCCGACAGCCTTCCGCGAAGAGCGCGGGCCAGGCGTGATAAGCACCAGCCCGTGAAACGGATCCTCGCGCCCGCTCTGGTCGTTGTGCTTGCTGCCTGCCCCGAACCGACGCCGATGCCCGACGGGGGAATGAACCCGGCACCGATCGTGACCTCGATCACGCCCGTCACCGGCGCCATCGCGGGTGGCACCTCGGTCACCATCAACGGCACGAACTTCGTCAGCGGTGCGACCGTCAATTTCGGCTCGAGCCCCGCCGCAGCCACCTTCGAGAACGATCGCCGCCTCATCGCCGTCACGTCAGCCTCGAGCGCAGGTGTCGTGAGCGTCACCGTGACCAACCCGGGGGGGCGCGCCAGCACGCTCGCCAACGCCTTCACCTTCACGGGCACCACCACGACACCCATCACCGAGGCCATCCTGCAGAACCCTGCAGACACCACCGACACCAGCGGCGCGGCGACCGTCAGCGTGCAGGTGATCGCGCACGTGCAGGTGCCGACAGTCACCAATGGCACCGGCCAGGGCATGGGCCTCCGAGCGCAGGTCGGCTTCGGCATCACGGTCGGCGCCACGCCGGTCGTGGCGGACTTCACCTGGGCCGACGCCGTGTACCTGGGCGACGTCGACGGACCGGCCTCGGGTGACAAGCTGCGCGACTCGTACTCGGGCTCGGTGTCACTGCCCGCACCCACCACCGGCGCGCAGCTCATCTACTTCCTCGCTGCGCGTTTCTCGGTCGACAGCGGCCAGACGTGGACCATCGCCGACCGCGACGGCTCGGCCAATGGCGTGCTCGCCACGCAGCTCTCACGCGTGACCGTCGTGGTGGCCTCGGTCGACTGGTGCAAGCTCGGAGGCGAGACCATCGAAGCCCCGCCCACCCTCTCACTGCGCGGTAGTGCGATGGGCCCCATCGTGTACGGCCAGGTCTTCAAGACCGCGGTCACTTCGCAGACCGGCGCAGGCACGGGGATCAAAGGAGCCCTCGGGTATGGGCAGGCCGGCACCGACCCCTCGACGTGGACGTGGGTCGCCGCCACTTTCAACACCGACACCGGCGGCGGTCAGAACGATGAATTCCAGGCGCGGCTCCCCAACCCGGGCAATGGCACGTACAAATTCGCCTTCCGTTTCAATCACGCTGACGGCCCCTGGCTGTATTGCGGCGCCAACGGGCCGGCGATCGACGCGTTCAACGAAGCGCAGGCCGGCACGCTGACGGCGCAGCCCATCGGCGTCGATTCGTGTGTGCTGCAGTTTCCCCCCATGCTCACCAGCTCTGAGGGACGGCAGAGTGACTTCGTCTACGGGCGCGTGTTCGTGGCAGGACTGACGGAAGCGAACGGAGCGGCGGCCGGCATCCAAGGCGAGCTGGGTTACGGAGCGTCGAGTGCCCCTCCGACCGATCCCTCGTGGAGTTGGTCTGCCGGCGCCTTCAACATCGACGTGACCGGCGGCGGCGAGGAGTACCGGGCGCGGCTGACCGGTCCCGCTCCGGGCACCTGGGCCTACGCTTATCGTTTCCGCGTCTCCGGTGGACCGTGGACGTACTGCGATAAGACGGGCTCGAGCGACGGCCTGCAACAAAACGAGCTGGGTGCGTTGACCGCCGCACCTTTCGACGTCGCCAACTGCGTGCTGGAGAACACCAACTCGCTGCAGACCGTGCTGCCGAACGCGGTGACCCAGCCGTACACGGTGTTGATCAACGTGCCGACGCTCACCGACGACGCGGGTCAGGGCACCCCGCTCTCCGTACAGCTCGGCACTGGTGCGCCAGGGAGCGTTCCTTCGACCTGGACCAACTGGTCGGCCGCGACCTACACGAGCGACGTGATGGCCTCAGATCGCTACTCGGCCACGCTCACCGCTTCTTCGAGTACCGGCTCATCCGCGGTCGCGTACCGCGTGCGGGTCGGGGCACGGGCCGCAGTGTATTGCGATCTCGATGGCTCGCAGAACGGCTTCCAACAGGCTCAGGCCGGCCGGCTCGCCGTGGCGAACGCGATCATTCAATCGTGTCGGCTCAGCACGGTCTCGGGTTCTCCAGTCGCGAGTGGTTCGTCGCTGACCGTCACGGCGCGCACTTTGATCCCCGGCGTCTCAGGCAACGCGGGCGCGTCACCCAACCTGCGCGTGCAGATCGGCAACGGCCCGGTGAACGACAACGCCTCGACCAGCTCGTTGTGGGGTTGGAAAGAAGCGGCCTTCTCGGCTGACGTCGCGGGCGATGATGAGTTCACCCTCACCGCGTTCCCTGCGTACACCGGCGGCCGCGCCGTCTCCGCGCGTGCATCGCTCGACGGCGTCATCTGGACCTACTGCGATCTGAACGGCTCGGACGTCGGCGGCTACGAGGTGAACCAGCAGTACGACGTGATTGTGACCAATCACACTGAGTTCCGTTTCTGCAACACGCAGTTCCCTGCCACAGCGGACGGTGGCTCGACCATCTACGGCCAGATTGAGTCGCCCGGGCTGACCCCAAACGCAGCCACGCCGTTCATCGCGCAGCTGGGCATTGGGCGGGAGCCCGAAGATCCCGGCTTTGCCTGGAACTGGAAGCCGGCCACCTTCAACGCGCTCTCGGGCAACAACAACGAGTACCAGAGCGCTTTGCCCACCGATGGCGGCGTCGGGCTGCGGTACGCCTTTCGCTACAGCCTCGACGGCGGGCTGTGGTGTTACGGCGATCTCAACGGTTCGCAGAACGGCTTCTCGGGCGGTGCCAACATCGGCCTCATCGAGTAGCGGAAC